>DATLNY010000269.1:0-3100 GCA_035536495.1 Candidatus Saccharimonadia bacterium
AGTCGCTCGCGGACGGTCTCAAGCGCGCGATGGACGTCATGCTCGCGGGCAAGGTCGCGGTCGTCGCGGGCTACGGCGACGTCGGCAAGGGGTCGGCGCATTCGCTGCGCGCGTACGGCTGCCGCGTCGTCGTCACCGAGATCGACCCGATCAACGCGCTGCAGGCCGCGATGGAAGGCTTCCAGGTCGACACGCTCGAGTCCACGCTCGGCACCGCCGACATCTACGTCACGACGACCGGCAACCAGGACGTCATCACGGTCGAGCACATGCAGCGCATGAAGGACCAGGCGATCGTCTGCAACATCGGCCACTTCGACAACGAGATCCAGGTCGATGCGCTCAACACGCTCGCCGGCGTGAAGAAGATCAACATCAAGCCGCAGGTCGACAAGTACGTGCTGCCGAACGGCCGCGAGATGTTCCTGCTCGCCGAAGGGCGCCTGGTCAACCTCGGTTGCGCGACGGGTCACCCGAGCTTCGTGATGTCGAACTCGTTCTCGAACCAGACGCTCGCGCAGCTCGACCTCTGGGCGAACAAGGACACGTACGAAAAGACGGTCTATCGCCTGCCGAAGAAGCTCGACGAGGAAGTCGCGCGGCTGCACCTCGACAAGATCGGCGTGAAGCTGACAAAGCTCACCTCCGACCAGGCCGCCTATCTCGGCGTGTCGGTCGACGGACCGTACAAGCCCGAGCATTACCGCTACTGATCGGCATCGCGGCCCAGGCCGTCGAGCTGCACCAAGAAAAAACGGGGCCCTCGGGCCCCGTTTTTTTGTTCGCGGTTCGTGGCCGGTCCGCTCCGGGATTGCGACCCTAGCTCGCGCGGCGCCGCACCAGCACGACGCCTGCCGCGAGCAGCAGCAGCCCGAGCACCGCAAGCCCCCCGAAGCCGATTGCCGGAACGCTCGTCGCCGTGGCGAACACGATCGTGATCGACAGGCCGCGCGCGTTCGCAGGGCAGCCGTTCGCGTCGACCGCGCCGATCGTGAAGTTGAAGAATCCGGGCGTCGTCGGCAATCCGCTGATCACCCCTGTCGTCGGGTTGAGCGTGAGCCCCGCCGGTAGCGCCCCGCTCGCCACCGAGAACATATACGGTCCCTGGCCGCCGCTCGCCGTGATCGTCTGGTTGTAGATGACGCCCGTATTGCCGGGCGGAAGCGTCGCGGGATTGAGCGTTATCGCGGGGCAGCCGAGCGCGGCGACCACGATCTGGTACGGGCGCGTGCCGAGGCAGGTGTTTGCATCCCTGGCCGTCACCGAAAACGTGAACGTCCCCGCGGCCGCCGGCGTGCCCGTGATCGCACCCGTCGCGGGGTTCAGCACGAGGCCGCCGGGCAGCTGTCCGCTCGAGACCGTGTACGTGTACGGTGCCGTGCCACCCGTTGCCGAGACGGTCTGGTTGTAGGGCGCACCGGCGGCCCCGTTCGGCAACGTCGCGGGATTGACGGTGATCGCCGGGCAGGTCGCGGGGCCGCACCGCGTGACATTGTTGGTGTCGAGCGTTACCGCGCCGTTGCGCGCGAGCGCGCGACCGAAGAGGTTCGCGCCGGTCGTCAGCGTGATGCTCGTCAGCGCGAGGATGTTCCCGCGGAAGGTGGTGCCCGTGCCGAGCGTCGCGGAGCTGCCGACCTGGAAGAACACGTTCTGGGGGCAGGTCTCAGCGCCTGCGCCGTTGACGATGACGACCGACGAGCCGCTCGCGGTGACGAGCGTGCTGCCGATCTTGAACAGGAACAGCGCGTTCGGGTTGCCCTGGAAGTTCAGCGTCAGGATTCCCGTCAGCGCGGCCGACGAATCGAAGCAATAGACCCCCGGCGTCAGCGTGAGCCCGCCGAGGTTCTGCCCGGTCAGGTTGACGGTGCACGGCGTGCCGGCGATCGCGTCGTACGCGGCGGTGAGGTCGTTCTGGGCCTGCGCCGCGACCGCGTCGGCGGCGTGGATCGTGCCGCCCACGACGACGCCGGGTGGAAAGCCCGTGACGGACGAGCCGGGCGAGACCCCGACTTCGCCGGTGATCGTCGAGGCGCCGGTGTTCGTGACCGCCGATCCGCCGAGCACGCCGAAGTTCTGCGCACTGCCGAGCGTGATCTGGGCTGACGCAGGCACCGCGAGCGACAGCAGCGCGGCTGCGGCACCGAAGGACAGGAAGCGGAGGAAACGCGCGGACATGAGTTTGATTCCTGATGCGCCCCCGGGCCCACAGTAGGGCCTCGACCATCGCATGACAAGCTTTCGTCGACCTGCCAGCGATAGCGACGCGGGGCACGCGCTTCCATCGACAGTACGTACGCGGGAATAATCACCGGGGAACGACGCTTTCCGCGTCGCAGGACCGCGCATGAATTCCGAAGCGCTGCTCGACCGCCTGTTCGCGGTGTCGCCGCAGGTGCGTTACGCGGCGGTCCGCCGTGGGCCCGATGTCGCGATGCGCCAGCGCGACGGCGTCCCGAACGCGAGCGCGTCGGAGACCGACCGCTACGAGGAGCTGCTCGTCAATCCGGCGCTGCTCGTGCTCGCGACGCAGCGCGGCGAGATCGACTGCGGCGGCCTGCGCTACGTGCTCGTGCGCTATGGGCACTTCTTCCAGTTCGTGCGCCGATTCGACGACGGGCACGTGTCGGTCGCGCTAGAGGCGGGCGCCGACGTCATCGGGATCGCCGGGCAGCTCGATGCGCTGCTCGGCCGCGCGCCGTGACGCGTACGCGCATCAAGGTCTGCTGCATCGCCGATTGCGACGAGGCCGGGCTTGCCATCCGGCACGGTGCCGACGCGCTCGGGCTCGTTTCGGCAATGCCGAGCGGCCCGGGCCCGATCGACGAAGCGAAGATCACCGAGGTCTGCGCGAGCATCCCGCCGCCCATCGCGACGTTCCTGCTGACGTCAGCGACGAGCGCGCACCAGATCATCGACCAGCAGCGCCGCTGCCGCGCGAACACGCTGCAGCTCGTCGACCGCATGCCCGCCAGCGCGTATTCGATGCTGCGTCGCGCGCTGCCGGGCATCGCGCTGGTGCAGGTCGTACACGTGCTCGGCCACGATTCGGTCGGCGAGGCGCTCGACGTCGCGTCGCACGTCGATGCGCTGCTGCTCGACT
>DATLNY010000270.1:0-2489 GCA_035536495.1 Candidatus Saccharimonadia bacterium
GAGGGTTTCGCGCTGACGCTGCAGGCGCGCGAGCAGCACATCCGCCGCGCGAAGGCGACCTCGAACATCTGCACGAACCAGGGCCTGCTCGTGACGGCGGCGACGATCTACATGTCGCTCGTCGGCGCCGAAGGCCTCCGGCGTATCGCTGCGAGCTGCGCGGCGAACGCGCGCGCGCTCGTCGGCGCGCTGGGCGGCGCGGCGCACGCGCGGCCGGTTTTCGCGGGCGCGTTCTTCCATGAGGCGGCGCTCGCGGTCGGGCGCCCGGGTCGCGCCCTGGTCGAATCGATGGCCGCGAAGGGGATCGTCGCGGGCGTCGCGCTCGGCGAGGACTACCCCGAGCTCGACCACGCGATCCTGGTCTGCGCGACCGAGACGAAGACCGCCGACGACATCGAGCGCTTCGCGCGCGAGCTCGGCGCGGCGCTCGCCTGACGCGCCGTCCCGGCGCCGCGCGCGCCGCCGACAATTCGCGTTTTCCCCCGGGAATCACGCAAAAAATCGCGACGACGCGAGTGCGGCGCGGTCGCATCACGGCGCGCGCGCCGGTCCGCCAGGCGGCGCGCGCATCGCGCGCGGACGACCGCGTCCGCGGAAGAAATCCGGTGCCGGCGAGCCGCTCGGCGAGCTGGTGGAAACCTCGCGCGCATCAAGAGGTTATTGACACGCCACACCGAGAGGAATACTTTTCGCCGCAGCGTGACCGCCACATGACGAAACGGTGTTCGTGAAATCAGTCGCTCGAGAAGTCGTCCCCCAGTCCCGCGAATGCGATTCGCCATCGCATCCCCGTCGATCGACGACCCCCACCGCCACGCTCGCACTCCTCGCGATCCACGCCGACGAGCGTCGCCGAACCTGATGACTTTCAAGATCGCCGCGAGCGCGTAGTGACCGCGCGCGCGACGAAGCAAGTTTCAACCGGGCAGATCACTGTCATAACGATGAGGAAAGAGTCATGAAGAAAGCAGCATCCAAGAGCACGAAACGCACCGTCAAAGCAGCCGCGAAATCCGGCGCCAAGAAGTCCGCACGCAAGCCGGCCAAGAAGGCGGCAAAGAAGAGCACTGCGAAGAAAGTCGCTCGCAAGCCCGCCAAGAAGGCTGCGAAGAAGAAGTAACACCGCTACAACGCTAGTCCGGGTCTAGACCATCGCGCGACCTGCCCGGCGCGCGATGGTCCCTTCAAGCAAGTCAAGTCGCACCACCCCCGATTCCGCAACGACGAGCCGCCCCAGGGCGGCTCGTTTCGTTTGCGCGTATCCGATCCTCTGCCCCGGGGCGTAACGAGTCGATCCGGCGCGACGATCGGGGCAGGAGCCCGATCCGGCGCACCGATGACGTGGCGCGTCGCGAGGCTCGGGCACGCCGCGCGGCTCACCGATGAGAGAACAGCCACCAACCCGACAGCGGCCTATAATGACGCGGTGCTCGCGAGGGAGCGCGTGCAGCACGCCGTATCGTCGTCACACTCGAGGGGAATCCAATGCAGCGCATCGTTCCAGGGGTTTTCACTCGGCTGCGCCGCTTCCGCGCAATTCCGCTCACGTGTGCGATCGCGTTTGCCCTGACACTGGCGGCCTGCGGCAAGGACGAGCCCGCACCGGCTGCAAAAGCACCGGCGGCCGCAGCGGCGCCGGCGGCGACGCCTGTCGCTCCCGCCGCAGCGCCAGCGCCCGCGCTCGAGCAGTTGCCGGTACCCCAGCTCCTGAAGAACGCGACTGCTGCGGTCGCGGAAGAACGCCTCATCACGCCGCCGGGCAACAGCGCGATCGAGTACTACCTCGCGGTGCTCGCGCAGGAGCCGAACAACATCCAGGCGACGCAGGCGCTCGTCGACCTGTTCCCGATGATGGCGAGCATCGGCGAGCGCGCGATCGCGCAGAAGGACGTCGTCGAGGCCGAGCGCATGATCGCGCTGCTCGAGCGCGCGAGCCCGGAGTCGTACACGGTCAGCACGATCAAGGCCAAGGTCGAGCAGCTCAAGCAATCCATCGCGCGTGAAGAGGAGCGCAAGCTGGCCGCGGAGCAGGCCGCGGCGCAGGCCGCGACGGCTGCCGCACAGCAGGCGACCCAGCGCGCCGCCGAAGCCGCGCCCGAGCCCGCGCGCCCGGCACCGGCGCCAGCGCCCGCCGCGGCGACGCCGCCACCGACCCAGGTCGCCGCCGTGACGCCGCCGACCGAACAGGCGCCCGCGCCGCGTCCCGCAGCGCCCGCGCTCGAAAAGCGCGACGCGCAGGTGCTGCGCTCGGTGCAACCGGGCTATCCACCGGAGGCGGTGCGCAAGCGCCAGGAAGGATGGGTCGAGCTCGAGTTCACGGTCGGCGCCGACGGCCGCGTCAGCAACGTCAGCGTCGCGCGCGCGCAGCCGCCGCGCGTGTTCGATCGCGAAGCGATCCGCGCGATGCAGCAGTGGACCTTCCGTCCGGCGATCGACGGCGGCCAGCCGGTCCAGTCCCGCCGCCGCCAGCGCATGGAGTTCAAGCTCGG
>DATLNY010000271.1:0-6049 GCA_035536495.1 Candidatus Saccharimonadia bacterium
CGTAGTAGTCCTTGAATTTCATCGCGCACGCTCGGAACGGATGGCTCAGGTTGGCACGATTCGGGCGCGCGGCGCATCGCCGATGCGCGGACGCGACCGGGCCCGCGGCAGTTTTTGCCCGCCGCGGGCCGCCTGCAGACACCCGCTTACCGCTCAGGCGTTGACGTTGATGCGACGCGCCTTGACCTCGGGCCGCTTCGGGATCGCGATCTCGAGCACGCCGTGCGAACCCTTCGCGGTGATGCCTTCCGGGTTCGCGGTGTCGGGCAGCGCGAAGCGGCGGTAGAACGTGCCGTGCGCGCGCTCGACGCGCGTGTAGCCGGCATTCTCCGGTCGCATCCCGCTCTTGCGCTCGCCGCGGATCGACAGCACCCCGTTCTCCATGTGGATCTCGATGTCCTTCGGATCGACGCCCGGGACATCGGCCTCGATGACGAACTGCCCGGCCTCCTCGCGGACGTCGACGCGCGGCGTCCACTCGCTCGTCACGACGTTCGACTGGTCGCCCTCGCCATCCTGCAGGAAGCGGTCGAACACGGTGCGGATCTCGTTGTGCAGGGCCGGATTCACCGACCAGGGGGTGTAGCGCACGATTGCCATTGCCTCGTCTCCACGCTGGCGCGGCGCGACCGTCGCGCCGTCATGGCCGCAAAGAATGTGGCTCGGCACGCGGGTTTCAAGAGCCGGTTTCAGGGGCATCCGGACGCTGCCGCTATCATGCTCGGCCCCAGTACACGGAAACCCAGGCCATGACGATCAACGTCGGAGACCGCATCCCCTCGGCGACACTCAACTACATCAAGGACGGCGTGCAGGCGATCTCGACCGACGAGATCTTCAAGGACAGCAAGGTCGTGCTGTTCTCGGTGCCCGGCGCGTTCACGCCGACCTGCTCCGCGAAGCACCTGCCGGGCTACGTCGACCAGCTCGAGGCGTTCCGCAAGCGCGGCTACAAGGTCGCGTGCATGGCGGTCAACGACGCGTTCGTGATGAACGCCTGGGCAAAGGACCAGGACGTGCCCGACGACGTCATGATGCTCGCCGACGGCAACGGCGCATTCGCGCAGTCGCTCGGGCTCGCGATGGACGCGACGGCATTCGGGATGGGCACGCGCAGCAAGCGCTTCGCGCTCGTCGCGGACGACGGCGTCGTGAGGCAGCTCCACGTCGAGGCGCCCGGCGAGTTCAAGGTCTCCGCCGCCGAGCACGTGCTTTCCAAGCTCTGAGCGATGCGGGCCCGGACCGGCGCCGAGCGGCGCGGGTCGGGCCTTGCCTCAGGCCTCAGGCCTCGGGCGGCGCCGCCGACTGCTCGGCGGTCGCCTCGACTTCGTCGTCGATGCCCGCTTCCTCGCCGAGCGCGTCGACGCGCTCGACGCCGACGAGCTTCTCGTCGGACGGCAGGCGGATCAGCGTGACCCCTTGCGTGTTGCGGCCGACCTGCGCGACCTCGGCTGCGCGCGTGCGCACGAGCGTGCCCTGGTTCGAGATCAGCATGATCTCGTCCTCGTCGCGCACCTGCGTCGCGCCGACCAGCGCCCCGTTGCGGCTCGACGTCTGGATCGCGATGACGCCCTGCGTTCCCCTGCCCTTCTTCGGATGATCCGCGAGCGGCGTGCGCTTGCCGTAGCCGCGCTCGGTCGCGGTGAGGATGTCGCCGTCGGCCGCGACGATCATCGACACGACCCTGCCACCCTCGGCGAGGCGGATGCCGCGCACGCCGCGCGCGCTGCGGCCCATCGAGCGGACCGCGCCCTCGGCGAACCGCACCGACTTGCCGTTCGACGCGAACAGCAGCACGTCGCGCGTCCCGTCGGTCAGCGCGACGTCGATGAGGCGGTCGCCCTCGTCGAGCTCGAGCGCGCGGATTCCGATCGAGCGCGGCCGCGAGAAATCCGACAGCGGGGTCTTCTTGACGACGCCGTTGCGCGTCGCGAAGAACACGTAGCGGTCCTCGCGGTATTCCTTGACCGGCAGCATCGCGTTGACCTTCTCGTCGGCCTCGAGCGACGGCAGCAGGTTGACGATCGGGCGCCCGCGCGCGCCGGGTCCGGCTTGCGGGAAGCGGAACGTCTTGAGCCAGAACACGCGGCCGAGCGAAGTGAAGCACAGGATCTGGTCGTGCGAGTGCGCAACGAGGATGCGCTCGATGAAATCCTCCTCCTTCATCGACGTCGCCGAGCGGCCCCTGCCGCCGCGGCGCTGCGCGCGATACGCGGTGACGGGCTGCGCCTTCGCGTAGCCTGCGTGCGACAGCGTCACGACGAGGTCTTCCGGCGGGATCAGGTCCTCGATCGTGAGGTCCTCCTGCGTGCGCAGGATCTGCGTGCGGCGCGGGTCGGAGAACGCAGCGCGCAGCTCGGAAAGCTCGGTGCGGATCACCGACAGCAGCTGCCCGGGGTCCTCGAGGATCGCGAGCAGCGCACGGATCGCGACGAGGATGTCGCGGTACTCGTCGGTGAGCTTGTCCTGCTCTAGCCCCGTCAGCTTCGACAGGCGCATCTCGAGGATCTCGCGCGCCTGCCCCTCCGAGAGGCGGTAGCCGTCGCCGTGCAGCCCGAACTCGTCGTGCAGCGCTTCCGGCCGCGATGCCGCGGCGCCCGCGTCGGCGAGCAGCGCGCGCACGAGGCCCGGCTCCCAGCGCCGCTCGAGCATGCGGTTTCGCGCTTCCTCGGGCGACGGTGAGGTCTTGATCAGCTCGATCATCTCGTCGATGTTCGCGAGCGCGACCGTCAGGCCTTCGAGCACGTGGGCGCGATCGCGCGCGCGGCGCAGCTCGAACACGGTGCGGCGCGTGACGACCTCGCGGCGATGGCGGATGAACGCCTCGAGGATTTCCTTCAGCGCGAGCGTGCGCGGCTGCCCGTCGACGAGCGCGACCATGTTGATGCCGAACACGGTCTGCAGCTGCGTCTGCTGGTAGAGGTTGTTCAGCACGACGTCGCCGGACGAGTCGCGCTTGATCGGGATGTAGATCCGCATCCCGTCCTTGTCGGACTCGTCGCGGAGGTCCGCGCCGATGCCCTCGATGCGCTTTTCCTTGACGAGGTCCGCGATCTTCTCGAGCAGCCGCGCCTTGTTCACCTGGTAGGGCACTTCGGTGACGATGATCGCCTCGCGGCCGTCGTCGTCGGTCTCGATGTCGCATTTGGCGCGGACCAGCACGCGGCCGCGGCCGGTGCGGTACGCCTCGACGACACCCGCGATGCCGTTGATGATCCCGCCGGTCGGGAAGTCCGGGCCCGGCACGATCTGCATCAGGTCCTCGACGCCGATTTCCGGGTCGTCGAGGATCGCGAGCGTCGCGTCGATGATCTCGCCGATGTTGTGCGGCGGGATGTTCGTCGCCATGCCGACCGCGATGCCGGCGGAGCCGTTGACGAGCAGGTTCGGGACGCGCGACGGCAGCACCGTCGGCTCGAGCTCCTTCTCGTCGTAGTTCGGGGTGAAGTCGACCGTTTCCTTGTCGATGTCGGCGAGCAGCTCGGCAGCGAGCTTGTCGAGTCTGCACTCGGTGTATCGCATTGCCGCGGCGTTGTCGCCGTCGATCGAGCCGAAGTTGCCCTGGCCGTCGACGAGCGTGTAGCGCATCGAGAAGTCCTGCGCCATGCGCACGAGCGCGTCGTAGATCGCCGAATCGCCGTGCGGATGGAACTTGCCCATCACCTCGCCGACGATGCGCGCGCACTTGACGTACGGGCGATTCCACGAATTGTTGGCCTCGTGCATCGCGTAGAAGATGCGCCGGTGCACCGGCTTCAGGCCGTCGCGGACGTCGGGCAGCGCACGCCCGACGATGACGCTCATCGCATAGTCGAGATAGCTCTGCCGGACCTCGTCTTCGATGTTGACGCGAATGACTTCTTTGGCGAGCTCGGCCATTCAGGAATTCCGTGGCGAATCAGCGGTTTGGATGCGGCCCCGGAGGAGTGCGACAGGGCCTGCGAGAAGCCCGAATTCTAGCATGCGCAGGGTCCGTTCCGGCCGCGTGCGCGTACACTGCGCGGCTGCCCGGAGACCCCGATGGAACGGACCCGAAACGCGCCCGGCGCGGCACTCGAAATCGCACTCGTCGCGCTCGTCGTCGTCGCGATCAAGCTCGCGTGGATGCTCGCCGATCCGACCTTGCGGATCTTCCTCGGCGACAGCGCGGCCTACCTCCACAGCGCCCTCGTCGGCATCGCGCCGCCAGATCGGTCGTTCGTCTATCCGTTGCTCCTGCGCTGGTTCGCGCTGCCGGCCGCGACGCTCGAGCCGGTGCTCCTCGGACAGTCGCTGCTCGGCGCGCTGACCGCGCTGCTCGTGTTCTCGATGCTCCGCGAGCTGCTCGGCGTGCGGTTCGCGCTCGCCGCGCTCGCCGCCGCGCTGCTCGCGACCGAGCCGGCGCAGGTCGCGCTCGAACGCATGGTGATGGCCGAGAGCGCCGGCACGTACTGCCTCACTGCGGCGATCGCGGCGGGGCTTGCGTACGTGCGCACGCGCTCGTGGCGGTTCCTCGTGTACGGCATCGTCGCAGGTCTCGGCGCCGCGATGCTGCGCATGAGCCTGTTGCCGGTCGTGCTCGGAATGGTGCTGCTGCCCGCGTGTGTCGTGCTTGCCGAGGCGTTGCTGCGGCGGAACCGGCGTGCGCTCGCACACGGCGCGGTCGGCGTCGCGGTTGCGCTCTCGGCGTCCGCGCTCGTGCACGGTGGCTACCAGCGGTGGTACGACCTGCGCACCGAGGCCGTCGACTGGCCGGCGTACACCGCGCGCGAGGGCGCGATGCGCCTGGCGCTCGTCGCGCCGCTCGTCAGGCCCGCGCACCTCGAGCGCCAGGGGCTTTCACCGCGCCTCCTCGAGGATGTCGGACCGCGACTGGCCGATCCACGGACGCGCGAAGCCCAGATGTGGTTCGACGACGGCATCGTCGCCGTCGTGACGCGCGCGGTCGGCACGCCCCGCGACAGCGAGCGCATCATGCGCAAGATCGCGGTCCGGGCGGCGCGCGAGGATCCGCTAGGATTCATCGCGATGTCGCGCTTCGTCGCGGGCGGCTATTTCGACGACGCGACCGTCGCGCACCGGATCGCGGACGACCTCGGCGCGCGCGGGCCGAATCCCGGCCAGCTGCGCTGGCTCCGCGACGAGTTCGGCTACGAGGGCGCCCGGATCGCCGGGCGGCCGTCGGCCGCGACGCGCTGGTTCTCGAACGCGCGCTGGTGGTTCACCGCGTGCCTGTTCGCGCTGCCGCTCTTCGCGCTCGCGGCCGCATGGGTGCACTGGCGGCGCGACGCGGCCGCGGGCGTGTACCTCGTCGCATTGACCGCGGGCATGCTGCTTTCGCACGTGTTGTTCTCGGCGATCGTCTGCTTCCGGTACCTGCACGCCCATCCGGTCGTCATGCTCGTCGTGCTCGCGTGGCTCGCCGAGGGCCTGCTCCGGCGACACGGATGCCCCGATCGCGAAGCCGCGCGCTAGCCGCAACGACTCAGGCGAACAGCGCCGCCATGCGCTCGCGATCGGGCCGCTCGACGACGCCGCGCTCGGTCACGATCGCGTCGATCAGCGACGCGGGCGTCACGTCGAACACCGGGTTCCACGCATCGACGCCCTCGGCGACGATGCGGGTGCCGCCGTATTCGAGCAGCTCCTTCGGGTCTCGAAGCTCGATGTCGATGTCGGCCCCGCTCGCGGTCTTCATGTCGACCGTCGTCGAGGGCGCGACGACCATGAAGCGCACGCCGTGGTGGCGCGCGGCGATCGCGAGCGAGTACGTGCCGATCTTGTTCGCGGTGTCGCCGTTCGCCGCGATCCGGTCGGCGCCGACGACGACCCAGTGCACGCCGCCGGTGCTCATGAGGTGCGCCGCGGCGGAGTCGGCCATCAGCTTCGCGGGGATCGCGTCGCGCAGCAGCTCCCAGACCGTCAGGCGCGAGCCCTGCAGCCACGGCCGCGTTTCGCCGGCGTACACGCCCGTGACCTTGCCGTCCGCATACGCCGCACGGATGACCCCGAGCGCGGTTCCGAAGCCTGCGGTGGCGAGCGATCCCGTGTTGCAGTGCGTGACGATGCC
>DATLNY010000272.1:0-4347 GCA_035536495.1 Candidatus Saccharimonadia bacterium
GGGATCGAGGTCGTGTTCGCCGAGCGCCACGCGGTGCCGATCGTCAACGTCGAGCTGATGTTCGACGCGGGCTATGCGGCCGACCAGGGCGCCGCGCTCGGCACCTCGAGCTTCGCGATGCAGATGCTCGACGAAGGCGCGGGGGGGCTCGACGCGCTCGCGATCTCGAAGCGCGCGCAGTCGCTCGGTGCGCAGCTCTTCATGGGCTCGGGCGTCGACTATTCGAACGCCGGCGTCTCGGCGCTCGCCGACAAGCTCGATCCGTCGCTCGAGCTGCTCGCGACGCTGGTGCGCGAGCCTACGTTCCCGCAGTTCGAGATCGACCGCGTCAAGAAGCAGTGGATCGCGGGCATCGCGCGCGAGAAGAAGCAGCCGACCTCGATCGCATTGCGCGTGCTGCCGCCGCTGCTCTACGGCGAAGGCCATCCGTACGCGATGCCGTTCTCGGGCACCGGCACCGAAGCGTCGATCGGCGGCCTCACGCGCGAGCACCTCGGCGCCTACCACGCGAAGTTCGTGCGGCCCGACAACGCGAAGATCCTCGCGGTCGGCGACACGACGCTCGCGGCGCTGATGCCCGCGCTCGAGCGCCACTTCGGCGGCTGGAAGGCGAGCGGCTCGCCGCCCGCCAAGACCGTCGCGCCGGTCGAGCTGCCCGCCGCGCCGCGCGTCTACCTCGTCGACCAACCCGGTGCGCAGCAGTCGACGATCATCGCGGGCGTGCTCGCGCCGTCGCCGAAGGCGCCGAACCATCTCGAGCTCAACACGGCCGATTCGATCCTCGGCGGCACGTTCACGTCGCGGCTCAACCTCAACCTGCGCGAAGACAAGCACTGGAGCTACGGCGCCGGCTCGTTCTTCGGTGGCTCGATCGGCCAGCGCCCGTGGATCGTCTACGCGCCGGTGCAGACCGACAAGACCGCCGAGTCGCTGACCGAGATGCGGCGAGAGATCGACGAGTACATCGCCGACAAGCCGCCGACCGCAGCGGAGCTCGACAAGATCAAGGCGAACGACGTGCGCTCGCTGCCGGGCCAGTTCGAAACCGCCTCGTCGGTGCTCGGCGCGCTGCGCAGCATCGAGCTCTACGACCGGCCCGACGACTACGTCTCGACGCTGAAGGACCGGACCGAGGCGCAGTCGCTCGAGCACGTCACCACGGCCGCGCGCGAGCTCGTGCGTCCGAAGGCGCTGACCTGGGTCGTCGTCGGCGACCTCAGGACGATCGAGGCGCCGGTGCGGGCGCTGAAGCTCGGCGAGGTCAAGGTCGTCGACGCCGACGGCAAGGTGCTGCGATGAGGCGCCTCGCGCTGCTCGCGGCAATCGCGCTCGGCGGCTGCACCTGGGTCGAGCCCGATCACGAAGGGCTCGCCGTCGAGGTCGCACGCCCCGGCCAGGACCTCGGCCGCTGCGCGATGCGCGGCGAGGTGACGGTTTCGGTCAAGGCCGACATCGCGGGGATCGACCGCAACGAGCTCAAGGTCCGGGACGAGCTCGAGTCGCTCGCGCGCAACGAGGCCGCGACCCTGCGCGCGACCCACGTGCAGGCGCTCGGCGAGCCGCGCGGCGGCGAGCAGCGATTCGCGGCCTACGACTGCGGCTGATGCCGCGCGCGATTCCCCTCGCCCTCCGGGAGAGGGGAGCCCCGGCGAATCCCTCGATTTGCGGCTTCCGGTAGCCACGACGGCCCCGCGCGCAGGGGCGTGGGAGCCCGAAACCCCCCGACACAGTTTGACCGGGACGATCTCCCCAGATCGTCCTTGGGCGTATCGCTCACGAGGAACAGGGGCGCAACCCCGCGTCGGCTCCGTCGACGCGGGGTTTCGTTTTTCTGCGCCTGGCGCGTCAGGTCCCGCAGCCGCCGATGCGCGGCGGCCGGCTCAGGCGCCGCGTCGTGACGCGGCCCTCGCCATAGGCCGGATCGTTCGAGCGATAGCGCAGCGCGACGACGTCGCAATCGCGCACCTCGAGCTCGACGCGTCCCCACAGCACGCGCTCGACATCGTCGGGATCGAAGCCCGCGCCGAACGGCGTGCCGCGCGCGCGGTAGACGTCGAACGCGTAGCGGTCCGCGCCGAACGCCGCCCCGACGAGCCAGAGCGGCGCGCCGCGCGGATCGAACGTGTACCAGACGAGCTGCGAGAGCGCGCGCGTAGGTTGGCCGCCGCCGATCAACGCCGATTCCTGCAGGATCACGCCGTCGCCGTCGCGACCGTCGACGATGTACGTGCCGCTGCGCCCGTAGGTGAACGGCGGCGGCGTCGCGGTCACGAGCTCGCCGCGCGACGACAGCGGATCGCCGATCCCGAGCGGGGTCGCCTGCCGGTACGCGAGCGTGCCGCTGCCGTAGCCCGGCACGCCGTTCCAGCGAATCCGCATGAGGCCGCCGCCGGGCAGCGCCGGCGTGCCGCTGAACTCGAGGTCGATGCGGCCCCAGCGCGTGCGCGTCGCGACGCCCGACGATGCAAAGCCGCGCCCGCGCGCGACGTACGCATCCCGCACGAGCACCGCGTTGTCGCCGTACACCCCGCCCTGGCCGACGATCCAGAGCGGTTCTCCGGCGGGATCGAACGTGAACCACGACACGAGCACGCGCTGCGCGCCACTGCGCCACCAGCCGACCGCGTCGTCGAGCTCCTCGATGACGATGCCTTCGCCGCTGCGCGCCGGATCGAACCAGACGCCCGAGACGGCCGGGACCGTTGCGTACATCGACCGCGTCGCAGCGACCTGGCCGTCGATCTGCGCGGCGGGATCGATGCGGCACGGACCGGCGATGCCCGCGCCCTCGAGCGCGATGCAGCGCGTGCGCAGGTCGGCGACGGACGGACGCGCGCCGCCGCGCGTCCACGCGCGCAGCGCTTCCCAACCTGCGAGGCCCTCGGCCGGCGTGAAGCTGCAGTGCGTCGGCGCAGCCTCCGTGACGATCGCCGAGACGAGCCGATCGGCCGGGTAGCGCGCGCGCAGGTACGCCTGGTGCGCGGGCACGACGAGCTCGTCGCGGCTCGTGTGCAGCGAGATGATCCGCGCGGTCCCGGTGCCCGCGAGCGACGATGCGACGGCCAGGTCGAAGCGCGCGAACGGATCGGCGCGGAGCGCGGGAAAGTCGCTCGCGCGCTCGCCGGGGGCGTAGGTCGCGCGCAGGCTGTCGAACGGGCTGCGTCCGCCGAGCTTGTCCGGTGCACGCACGAGGTCCGACATCGCGAACGCCGAATACGCGAGGTTCGTCGCGAGGAAGTCCTCGTTCCCGATGCCGGAACGGCGCATGAGCTCGGTGAGCCGGCCCCGCTGCGCGAACGTGCGGAAGTCGGCCGGCAGCGCGAGCCCGGTGCACTGCGTGACGCGCGCGAGCGCGCGCAACACGTCCGGGTTGTTGTCGAGGTTGTCGAGGTTCGGCGGGATCTGGTCGAGGTTCAGCGCGAACGTGTGCGGCGCATCGCCCTGCTGCAGTTCGCCGCCGCCGACGCCTTCGCAGATGTCGTCGTAGATCAGGCGCAGGTCGAACGCGTAATCCCAGGTCTGCGCGCCGGCCGCGGCCGGGCACAGCGAAAAGACGCTGCGCGTGCGCGCGGCGAAGCGCGGATCCTCCGCGAGCTTCAGCGAAATCAGCCCGCCCATCGAGCCGCCGAACGCGACGATCTCGCCGGGCGCGCCGAACTCCTGCGTGAAGCGCGCGAGCAGCTCGGCGTTGTCGTCGAGCGCCGTGAACAGCGCCCACCCGCGCTGCGAGTAGCTCGACGCGGCGACCGCATAGCCCTGCGACAACTGGATGTCGAGTATCGGGCCGAGGCTCGGGTTCGGCATCGGCGGATCGAAGTCGAACCCGTGCTGGTAGAGCACGAGTGGCCCGCCCGCGACCCAGTCGTCGGGCGCGACGATGCGAAAGTACGCGCCGCCGGGCGTCTGGCCCGAGACGTCGCGCACCGCATGCGCCGGCGCGGTGCAGCCGAGCGCGACAGTTAGGGCAGCGAGCAGGAATCGAAGCGTCATCGGCGCCAGTCTACGGACCCATGATGGGACTTTCGTGAATCGGAGGCCGCGCCCGGCAGGGGTTATCCCCCGTGACCGCACCCGCAGCGCGCGCGCTACGATGCCGGCGGGGCATCGACCACGCGTGGCCATGAGCGTCTCTGGCGTCACCGAAGACCTGATCGCGGCGCGAAACGGCGATCCCGCCGCACGCGGTCGCGCGTTCGCGCGCGTCTACGCCGAGCTCAAGCGCCTCGCGCACGCGCAGCTCGGCCGGGCGCCCTCCGACACGATGTCGACGACGGGGCTCGTGCACGAGACCTACCTCAAGCTCAACCGCGCGGCCGAGCTCGAGGTGCGCGATCGCGAGCACTTCTT
>DATLNY010000273.1:0-10755 GCA_035536495.1 Candidatus Saccharimonadia bacterium
GCATCGCGGCGATCGTGGCGGCGTAGCCAGTAGTGCCGAAGATTGCGGACCCGGCGACGAACGTGTCCGCGCCCGCGTCGGCGATCGCGCGTATGTTGTCGATCTTCACGCCGCCATCGACTTCGAGCCAGATGTCGCGCCCGGCGATGCGCTCGCGCACGGCCGCGAGCTTCTTCAATGTTCCGGGGATGAAGCTCTGCCCGCCGAAGCCGGGATTGACCGACATCACGAGCACGAGGTCCAGCTGGTCGAGCACATGGTCGAGGTGCGCGAGCGGCGTCGCGGGGTTGAACACGAGCCCGGGCTTGCAGCCTTGCTCGCGAATCAGCGCGATCGTGCGGTCGACGTGCTCGCTCGCCTCGGGGTGGAAGCTGATCGTCGTCGCGCCGGCCTGCGCGAAGTCGCCGACGATGCGGTCGACGGGCTTCACCATGAGGTGCACGTCGATCGGCGCGGTGACGCCGTGCCGGCGCAGCGCCTCGCAGACGAGTGGTCCGATCGTGAGGTTCGGGACGTAGTGGTTGTCCATCACGTCGAAGTGCACCCAGTCCGCGCCGGCGGCGAGCACGGCGTCGACTTCCGCGCCGAGGCGCGCGAAGTCGGCCGAGAGGATCGAAGGGGCGATCAGGCACGGGCGCATCGGGTCTCCGGCGGCGCTCACGAGAAGCCGCGCAGCGATCTTAGCTGCTCGTATGCCGCGTTGATCTCGCGCGCGCGCTCTTCGGCGACGCGGATCATCTCGGGGCTCGCGCCGCGCGACTGCAGCTTGTCGGGATGGTGCTGCGACATCAGGCGCCGGTACGCGCGGCGGATGTCGCCTTCGCTCGCGGTCGATGGGATCCCGAGCGCGGCGTACGGATCGGGCCCGATCGTGCGCGCGTGCGGGCGCGACCCGCCTTGTGCACCTGCGCTGCCACCCGCGCCGGCCGTTCGACCGCGATACCGCCGCAACACCCAGTCGAGCGCGTGACCGGAAATCCCGAGCACGAGCGCGATGCGTGCCAGCCGTGCTTCCGCGGCGGCCGCGAGCTCGCCGTCCGCTGCACCGATCTCGGCGAGCACCTCGAGCACGATGAGGCGCTGGTCACCCCGCCTGACGCACCACGCGCGCATTTCCTGCGCGGCCGCGTCGACGTCGTAATCGTCGACCTTGCCGAGATTGAAGCTCGCGATCGCGCGCAGGCGCTGCGCCTCGTCGAGCGCCATGCGCTGCATGAGCCGCTCGGTCGCGCCGATCTCGGCCTGCGACACGCGCCCGTTGGCCTTCGCGACGGATCCGGCGAGGCCGAACAGCGGCTCGACGAACTCGCCCGCGCCGACCGGTGGCGCGAGCTGCCCCGTGAGCCAGCCCTCGTCCCATGCGTGCCCGAGCGCGAAGCCGATCGCCGCGCCGACCGGATGCCGGAACATCAGCCATCCGACGATGAGGCCGAGCAGCTTTCCCCAGATTCTCATTGCGCAGATTCTAGCGGCGCGTCTCGCGCACGCGGGTCGCGGCTAGACTACGGCGCTTCGAGCGTGGCCGTGCGGCCGCGCATCCGGGAGCCCGCGTGCCGACGACCCTGTTGCAGTCGAACCTGCCCGGGCTTGCACTGATCCATCGCGGCAAGGTTCGCGACGTGTACGCATTGCCGGAAGATCGGCTGCTGATCGTCGCGACCGACCGGCTGTCGGCGTTCGACGTCGTGCTGCCCGATCCGATCCCCGGCAAGGGCGAGATGCTGACGCAGATCTCGAACTTCTGGTTCGCGCGCACCGCGGCGATCGTGCCGAACCACCTGACCGGGATCGACGTGGCCGAAGTCCTGCCCGCCGGCGCGGACCTTGCGTGCTACGCACGCCGCAGCGTCGTCGCGCAGCGCCTGCGGCCCGTGCCGGTCGAGGCGATCGCACGCGGCTATCTGATCGGCTCCGGCTGGAAGGACTATTCGGCGGGCGGCACGGTCTGCGGCATCCGGCTGCCCGCCGGCCTCCGGCAGGGCGAGCGGCTGCCCGAACCGATCTTCACGCCCTCGACCAAGGCCGCGGCCGGCACGCACGACGAGAACATCGGCTTCGACGATGTCGTCGCGAGGATCGGGGCGCCGCTCGCCGAGCAGGTCCGCGATGCGACGCTCGCGCTGTACCGCGCGGCAGTCGCGCACGCCGAGTCGCGCGGCATCCTCATCGCGGACACGAAGTTCGAGTTCGGGCTCGACCGGGATGGCCGGCTGCTCGTGATGGACGAGATGCTGACGCCCGATTCGTCGCGCTTCTGGCCGGCGGACGAGTATCGCGTCGGCACGAGCCCGCCGTCGTACGACAAGCAGTTCGTGCGCGACTATCTCGAGACGCTCGCGTGGGACAAGACCGCGCCGGGGCCGCGCCTGCCGCCGACCGTCGTCGCGGGCACCGCGGCGCGCTATGCCGAAGCGCTCAAGCGCCTCGCCGACATCGAGCTCGACTGATCGGCCTACAATGTTCGCACCGGAGGATCGTGCATGAATGCCGTCGACCCAGCCGCAGTCGTCGATCGCCGCCGCGAGGTCGACCGGCTGCTCGGCAACTACAGCGAGGACCACCGCCATCCGACCAACATCACCGTGCATCACGTCTGCGTGCCGCTGATCGTCTGGAGCCTCGTCGCCGTGCTGTGGGTCGTGCCGGTCGCACCGGGTGTCGGACGCCCGGGCCTGTGGGCCGCGCTCGCGATGGTCGGTGCGCTCGGGTTCTATTTCCGGCTCTCGCGCCCGCTCGGGTTCGCCGCGTTCGTGATGTTCGGCGTGATGGCGCTCGTCACCGGCTGGCTGTACCGGCTGCTCGGCCCGGCGGGCCTGCTCTGGACCGCGATCGTCGTGTTCGTCGGCGCGTGGATCGGCCAGTTCGTCGGCCACCGGATCGAAGGCAAGCGGCCGTCGTTCCTCACCGACCTCGTCTATCTCCTGATCGGACCGATCTGGATCGTCGCGAAGCTGCTGCGCAAGCTGCACATCGCGTACTGATTCCGGCCGCACGCCGTCCGGCCGCAGCGCCCGTGCGCGGGCCCCATTCCCCCAGGCGCTGCGCATGCCGCTGCATCATTTCGGCCTCGTCCTGCTGATATGCCTCGCCTGGGGCGGCAACTTCCTCGCCTCGGCGTACGCGCTCAAGCATTTCCCGCCGTTCCTGTTCACCGCGCTGCGGCTCGCCGTCGTGCTCGCGTGCCTGCTGCCTTTCCTGCGCCCGATCGCGCGCGGACAGCGGATGCGGCTCGTCGTCATCGCGCTGCTTTCCGGTGCGCTGCACTTCGCGCTGAACTTCTGGGCACTCAAGCGCGCGGGCGACATCTCGTCGGTCGCGATCGCGCTGCAGAGCTACAACCCGATGAGCGCGCTGCTGGCGGTCGCGCTGCTCGGCGAGCGGATCGGCTGGCGCACCGCGGGCGGCATCGCGATCGCGTTCGGCGGCGTGCTCGTGCTCGGCTTCGATCCCCTCGTGCTCGACGCGCCCGCGGCATTGCTGATGACGCTCGCCGCCGCGTTCTGCCTCGCGGTCTCGACGATCCTCATGCGCGGGCTCAAGGGCGTGTCGCTGTTCGAGCTGCAGGCGTGGACGGCGGCACTCGGGCTGCCGTTCCTCGTCGCGGTCGGGCTCCTCATCGAACCGCCCGCGTGGCCGTTCATCGCGTCGGCCTCGTGGCGCGACTGGGCCGGCGTGCTCTATTCCGGCCTCATCGCCTCGCTCGTCGGGCACGGACTCATGTACTGGCTGGTGCAACGACACCCGGTCTCCGAAGTGACGCCGTACCTGCTGCTCGCGCCGGTCTTCGCGATCACGCTCGGCGTGCTCGTCTGGGGTGACCGTCCCGGCCCGAAGCTCGTCATCGGCGGCGCGATGGTGCTCGCGGGCGTCCTCATCGTCGCGCTGCGCGGCATCACTCGTCGTCGACAGATGCCGGCGCCCGATCCTGCCTGAGCGCCCGGCACCTCAGTGCGACGGAACAGGCGGTGTAGCGGGGCCGGTGAACCGACGCATGCCGAACGCAAACGCGAGCCCGCCTGCGTACATCAGCACGCCGTAAATCGCACCGGGTAACGCCAATGCGTCATCTCCCAGCACACTGCTCGCCATCACCATTGCGAGCGTCGCGTTCTGCACCGCACTCTCGATGCCGAGCGTCACCGCCTGCTTGCCCGGCAGGCGCGCGAGCCAGGCCACGCCGAACCCGAGCAACAGCATCGTCACGTTGAGCGTCACGGCCATGGGCGCGAGCAACGTGAAGTTGTCGCGCAGCAGCGGCCAGTTCTTGACGACGACTGCCGCGACGATCACTACGAACAGAATGGTCGCGATCTTCGTCGCGGGCTTTTCGAAGGCGATCGCGCGTCGAGGAGAGCGGTGGCGAAATCCCATTCCCAGCGCCACGGGCAGGGCCAGCATCAGGAAGGTCTGGGTCATGATCGTCCCGACGGGCACCCGGACTGACCGGCTGGCGCCGGCCAGGTGCTCGAACGACCAGGCCAGCACGATCGGCAGCGTGAAGATGGTCAACACGCTGGCAACCGCGGTGAAGCTCACCGCCAGAGCGACGTCGCCGCGCGCGACGTACGTCAGCAGGTTGGAGGTGGCTCCAGTGGGGCATGCCGCGATCAGCATGAACCCTATTGCGATGGCGCCCGTCACGCCCAGCGCCGTGATGAGCGCGTAGGCGACCACGGGCAGAAGCACGAAATGGCAGAACACACCGACGAGGAGCGCCGTCGGCTGCCGGACGATGCGACGGAAGTCGTCGAACGTCAGGCCGAGGCCGAGCGAGAACATGATGAACATGAGCGCCAGCGGCAGCAGCACGCCGGACGCCAGATTGCTCTGCATGGTGATCCCCGGCAGCGACGCCCGACGCGGCGAAGCTTACGCGGAAGTCGCGGCGCCAGCGCGGGCTCGTCTGCTCACGGGGTTTCCGACTGCGCAGGCCCGCCCGTCGAGACCGGCGGCGTCCACGCGTCCTTTTCGCGCGGCCGCAGGAGCCAGCGGCAGAGAGCAGGCAGGAAGATGATCGCGGCGATCATGTTCACGATGAACATGAAGGTCAGCATGATGCCCATGTCGGCCTGGAACTTGAGCGCCGACCACATCCACATCGCGACGCCGACCGCGAGCGTCAGGGCCGTGTAGAAGATCGCGATGCCGGTGGTCTTCAGCGCGGCGAAGTACGCCTCGGACAGCGTCGCGCCCTGCTGCAGCGCCTCGCGCATGCGCGCGAAGATGTAGATGCCGTAGTCGACGCCGATGCCGACGCCGAGCGCGACGACCGTCAGCGTGTTGACCTTCATGCCGATCCCGAGCTCGACCATCAGCGAGTGGCCGAGCTCCGTCACGAGCACGAGCGGCAGCGTGATGCAGAGTGCCGCGAGCGGGCTGCGGAACGAGATCAGGCACATCAGGAACACCGCGGCGTACAGCAGGTAGAGCATCATGTGCTCGACCTCGCGCACCTTGTCGTTGATCGCCGCGAGCACGCCGACGTTGCCGGTCGCAAGGCGCAGGTTCGCCTCGTCGAGCTTCGCGTTCGCCTGCCCTTCCGCTTCGGCGCGCTTCTGCGCGTCGCTCATCTCGACGCGGAAGTTGACGTCGTAGGCGCCATTGTCCTCGCGGAACTTCCGGACCGCCGCGACGACGCGGTCGATCGTCGTCGAGCGGTGGTCGGACGTGAAGATCATGATCGGGATCGCGCTGCAGTCGTCGTTGAGCAGGCCCGAATCGGTTTCGAAGCCCTGCGTCGCGACGCGCAGCTCGTCGTTCGAGCGCGGCAGCGCGCGCCAGCGGATGTTGCCTTCGTTCCAGCCCGCGTTGACGATCTTCGCCGCCATCGGCAGCGAGATGACCTGCTGCACGCCCTCGACGTTGCGCATGTGCCACGAGAAGCGGTCGATCAGCTCCATCGCGCGGTAGCTCTGCGTGCACGCCGCGGGCGCGGCCTCGGCGATGACGTTGATGATGTCGACGCCGAGCGAGAACTTCGAGCCGACGACGAGCGCGTCTTGGTTGTAGCGCGCGTCGGCGTGGAGCTCCGCGACGCCGGCCTGCGCGTCGCCGATCATGACCTGGTCGCCGTGGCGCTCGGCGAAGAACCAGACGACGAGGCCGATCGCGATCACGATCGCGGCGGGCACCGGACGCGCGAGCCGCGCGAGCACGGCCCACGCCGCGTCGAACTTCGTGAGCTGGCGCAGGCGGAACTCGCGCTTGCGCTCGAGGTTGCGCAGCTTCGTATACGACAGGAGCACCGGCAGCAGCACGAGGTCGGTGAGGATCGTCAGGCCGACGCCGATCGTGGCCGTGATCGCGAGCTCGCGCACCATGCGGATGTCGATCATGAGGATCGTCGCAAAGCCTATCGAGCCCGCGACGAGCGCGACGATGCCGGGCACGAGCAGCATCCGGAACGCGGCGCGCGCAGCGGTCACTGAATCGACGCCGGGCCGGGTGCGCAGCTCCTCGACCGTGCCGTCCTCGAGCCCGCCGAAAAAGAGCTCTCCGCGGAAGCGGTTGATCATCTGCTCGCCGTGGCTGACCGCGATCGCGAAGATCAGGAAGGGCGTCAGCATGTTCATCGGGTCGATGCCGAACCCGAGCAGGCGCAGCACGCCGAGCATCCAGACGACCGCGACGAGCGCCGCGAACACCGTCAGCGACGCGAGCTTGACCGAGGTCGAGTAGAGGAACAGCAGCAGCCAGGTCAGAGCGATCGTGACGAAGAAGAACGAGATGACCGACTTCGCGCCGTCGCCGATGTCGTCGACCATCTTCGCGAAGCCGATGATGTGGACGGTCGTGTCGCCGGTCTCGTATTTCTGGCGCAGCGCCTCGAGCTGGTCGCCGACCTTCATGTAGTCGAGCTTCTGCTGGCCGGCGCCGCCTTCCGGCACGAGCTCGGCCCAGATCATCGCGCCCGAGAAGTCCTTCGCGACGTAGCGCCCGACCGCATTGGCCTTGACGATGTTCGCCTTGATCGTGTCGAACTGCTCCTGCGTCGGCTGGAAGCCCTCGGAGTTCGGCGAGAACTCGCTCGGAATGACGTTGCCGCCCGCGAAGCCGTCCTCGACGACCTCGACGAAGCGCACGTTCGGCGTGAAGATCGAGCGCACGCGCGCGTCGTCGACTTCGTCCATCGCGATGACGTCGTTGGTGACCTGCTCGATCTTCTGCATGAACGGCAGGTTGAATATGCTGCCGGACTTGTCCATCACCGCGACGAGCACGCGGTTCGCACCGCCGAACTCGCGCTCGTAGTCGAGGAACGTGCGCATGAACTCGTGGTCGAGCGGGATCTGCTTCTTGAAGCCGGCGTCGACGCGCAGCTGCGAGGCGAAGTACAGCATCACCGCGGTCACGATCGCGAACAGCACGAGCACGAGGGGGCGGCTCGCGAAGACGATGCGTTCCGAAGCGAGCACGAACGCGCCGGGTTTCGAGGTACCTGTGTGCGCCATTGCGGTTGATCCCTGTATGCGTCGCCGCCGCCCCGCGGGACGGCGCCGCTATTGCGGTTTGTAGAGCGACACGCCGTTCTCGCCGCCGACGACGAGCTCGCCGTTCGGCGCGAGCGCGATCGCGGACGAGAGCACGACGCCGTCGGGATGCGTGTGCGCGAGCAGGCCCGAGCCCGCGGCCGAGCGCGTCAGCACGATGCCGTTCGCGCCGACGAGCGCGGCGCCGCCACCGGGCCAGCCCGTGCCGCCGAGCAGCGAGAGCTCCGTGCCGGTTTCGACCTCGGTCCAGTTGTCGCCGAGATCGGTCGATTCGAACGCGTGGCCGCGCAAGCCGTACGCGAGCACATGACGGCCGTCGTAGCCGATCACGCCGAACATCGAGCCGGGGTACGGCAGCTTGATGCGGCTCCAGGTCGCGCCGCCATCGGTCGAGCGGAATGCCGTGCCGCGCTCGGCGACGATGAAGAGCGAGCCGTCGCCGGTTCGCGCGATCGCGTTGAGGTGCGGGTCGGTTTCCTCCTCGAGCGCGAGGTCCTCGTCGCTGAAGGTCCAGGAGTCGTGGGTCTCGTCGCCGGCGTCGTCGCCGGCATCGTCCGCCGCGGCGGCGTCCGCGGGCTCCGCGGTCGCTTCCGGATCGGCCCCGGCGCGTGCGCTGTCGGCCTGCAGTGCCTGCTGCGTCCAGGTCGCGCCGCCGTCGCTGGTCTTCAGCATCAGCGCGTACGCGCCGATCGCGATTCCGTTGGTTTGGTCGGCGAACCAGACGTCGAGGAGCGGAACGCCGTTGTGCAGCTCGTCGAGCGCGGGGTCGTAAGGTTGCGCGCGCTGCCGCGTCCACGTCAGGCCGCCGTCGGTCGAGGCGAGGATCACGCCGTCGTGCCCGACCGCCCAGGCGCGATCCCCGACGATCGCCACGCCGGTCAGCGCCGAGCGTGTCGGGACGTTGTCGACCTGGCGCCATTCGCGCCGGTCTTCCGAGACGAGGATGTGCCCGCGCTCGCCGACCGCGATCGCGCGATTCGGGCCGTCGGCGAGGTCGAGGACCAGCGAACGCGGCGCGAGCGGTGCGCGCTCCGCGGTCAGCGTCGCGGGTTCGTGCGAGCTCGCTGCGGAGGCCGGCGTAGCCGCATCCGTCATGGCCTCCGAAGCAGGGGCCCCAGGCTGCGGCGCAGCGGACACGTCATCCGCAGCGGGCGCGTCGACTGGTGCCGCGGATTCCGCCGGCGCCGGATCCGCCGGCGGCGGCGTGTCCTGCGCGACGACCGCGAACGCGAGGCACGTTCCGAACACGATCAGCGCCGCAAGCGGCCGGACGGCGCGCGCAAACCACGCGGCGCGCCGGGAGTGCTGCAGATCGACCATCGCCGTGCCCCTGACCCGCGCGCGGCGCGGGTACCCGTGCCCTGAAAGAAGAACCGCCTCGCTAGGAGGCGGTTCGCGTGACTGCTAGCGGATGCCGCGCTTGCGCAGGCTCTGCGGCGAGAAATCCTCCGGCGAAGCCTGGTAGGAGAAGTCGACCGGCGTCTCCTCGTTGTCGAGCAGGCCCGCGAGGTAGCGGCCCGACTGCAGGTCGTGGTGGACCTCGAGCGTCGACCAGAACGTCGGCACTTCGTAGAACTGGATCGACGGCGCCTCGGACACGCGCCAGAGCTGACCGCGCGCGTCGTAATGGTCGATCAGCAGGATCTGCCACGAATCCTCGTCGAAGTAGAACGTGCGGCGGCTGTTGATGTGGCGCTTGCCGGCCTTGAGCTTCGCGTCGACGACCCAGACCCGGTGCAGCTCGTATCGCATGAGGTCCGGGTTGAGGTGGCCGGGACGGACGAGGTCCTTGATCTTGACCTTGTCGCTGTGCGCCTTGTACGAGTTGTACGGGACGTAGACCTCGCGCTTGCCGACGAGCGTCCAGTCGTAGCGGTCCATCGCGCCGTTGAACATGTCGGTCATGTCGTTGGTGCGCAGGCCGTCGGACGCCGTCCCCGGGTTGTCGTACGCGACGTTCGGCGCGCGCCGTACGCGGCGCTGGCCCGGGTTGTAGATCCACGCCTGCCGCGTCTGCGCGGCCTGGTTGAGCGTCTCGTGCACGAGCAGCACGTTACCAGCGAGCCGCGCGGGGCCTTCCACGACCTGGAAGAAGTAGATCAGGATGTTGTTGATGTTCTCGGAGGTGTTGCCGGGCTTGTAGTAGAGGCCGAGCAGCTCCTCGCGCAGGCGCACGACGCTGTACGCGCCGCCCGTGGTCGGCGCGACCTGGTTGTTCCAGCGCTGCAGCGCGATGCCCTTGTACTTGAGCTTGTGGTTCCACATCACCTCGTAGGCGTCCTTCGGGATCGGGAACGGCAGCCCCTCGGCGCAGTTCTGCACGCCCTCGCCGTTCGCGACGAGCGTGCAGGTCGTCGCGTTCTTCGCGGTGAACTCGTAGGAGCGCTCCGGGAACGCGGCCGAGCGTCGCGTCGGATAGACCGGCATCTTGTACGTCGCGTACTTCGCGATGAGCGCCTTCTGTCCTTCGGACAGCTTGTCCGCGTACTGCTCGACGTTGCTGCGGTCGATCGTGAACTGCGGCTTGTCGGACGCGAACGGATCGGGGTGGAACTTCCCGACGCTGTAACCCGCCGGCGGCGACTTGATGCCGCCGGTCCAGGGCGGGATCGTCCCGTCGGCGTTGCCGGCCTGCTCCGCGCCGGTCGGGGTCAACTCCTTGCCGAGCTTCGCCGCTTCGCTTGCAGGGACGATTGCGAGCGCCGCGTTGGCGGCGAGCGCGAAGGCGGTCGCGGCCGCGTACGCACCGAACTTGTATGACTGCATGTCTCTCCCTCCCAGGCGAGGCTTCAGAACGAGTAGCGGATCGACAGCGACAGGAAGTCCCGGTCGTGGATCAGGTTGAGGTCACCCGCGCCGAAGAAGCGCGTGTAGCTCAAGTCGGCGCCCCAGTCGTTGAGGTACGTCGCCTCGACGCCGAGTGTGTAGGACTTGCGGTCCTCGAGGAAATTGCCGCCAGGGCCCGGCGTGATGCCGTTGACGTCGTGGTTGAACGCGATGCGCGGCGACAGGTTCACTGGTGAGCCGAACGCGTTGTTGTAGTCGGCGCGGACCGCGAGGCGATAGCCCCACGAGAACTTCGTCGGGAACCCGTCGACCTGCGTGACCGGGTTGCGGCCGACGCCGCTCAGCACGTCGCCGCCGCCGCCGGTATCGGTGCCGTCGCCCTGGTAGCGCAGCACGCTTGGATCGGGCAGGTCCCAGACATTGGTCGCGCCGACCTCGACCACCGCGGCGAGCTGCTCGGCGCCGAACGAGTTCGGGA
>DATLNY010000274.1:0-2243 GCA_035536495.1 Candidatus Saccharimonadia bacterium
GGCGAGCAGCGTGAAGGCGCCGATCAGGATGTGGTGTGCGCGCGTTTCCATCGCCTACCCCGTCATCTCCATCGCCTACCTCGTCATCCCGGCGAAGGCCGGGACCCAGTGCCTGGTGGCGCGTCAGGAGGCGCTGGGTCCCGGCTTTCGCCGGGATGACGCCCTTCATCTTGATGCGCGCGCGTCTCCTCTGTCGCTTCGGCTCGCTTCGCCGCCCCCGGCGCATCGCGCAGCGCAGCGCGGCCGCGCGGCCCGCCGAAGTATTCGCGGATCCACGGATGGTCGTGCGCAGCGACTTCGGCGATCGGACCCACGACGAGCACGCGCTTCTCCGCGATGACTGCGACGCGGTCGCAGATCGCGTGCAGGGTATCGAGATCGTGCGTGATGAGGAACACGGTCAGGCCCAGCGCGTCGCGCAACGTCAGGATCAATTCATCGAACGCGGCGGCGCCGATCGGGTCGAGCCCCGCGGTCGGCTCGTCGAGGAACAGGATCTCGGGATCGAGCGCGAGCGCGCGCGCAAGGCCCGCACGCTTCTTCATGCCCCCCGACAGCTGCGCCGGAAACTTCGCGCCGGCTTCGGCGTCGAGCCCGGCCAGCCCGATCTTGCTTTCGGCGATCTGGGTGCGCAACGCCGCCGGAATGCCCGGCAGGTGCTCGCGCAGCGGCAGCTCGACGTTCTCGCGCACGGTCAGCGACGAGAACAGCGCTCCCCCCTGGAACAGCACGCCGGTGCGTCGCTCGAGCTTGCTGCGATCGCGCTCGTCGTTGGGATCCGCGTCGAGCACGCGGATCGTCCCGCCGTCGGGGGCCTTCAGCCCGATGATCGAGCGCATCAGCACGCTCTTGCCGCTGCCCGAGCCGCCGACGACGCCGAGCACCTCGCCGCGCAGCACGTCGAGATCGAGCGCTTCGTGCACGACCTGCTCGCCGAACTGGCTGCGCAGCCCGCGGACCTCGATCACCGCGCCGGTGTCCTGCGGGTCCGCGCGCGGCCTCTCCGCGCCCGCCGCGATCGCGCTCACCAGCCGGCCTGCTGGAAATAGACCGCGAAGATCGCGTCGAACAGGATCACGAGGAAGATCGACTGCACGACGCTCGAGGTCGTGTGCTCGCCGACCGACTCCGCGCTGCCCGAGACCTTCATGCCCTCGAGACAGCCGACGAGCGCGATCACGAGCGCGAACACCGGCGTCTTCGCCAGCCCGACCCAGAAGTGGCGCACGTCGATCGCGTCGCTCATGCGCGCGAAATACAGCGACGGCGAGATGTCGAGCGAGGTCCCGCACGCGACCATGCCGCCGACGATGCCGGCGAGCATCCCGACGAGGCCGAGGATCGGCAACGCGATGAGCAGCGCGGTGAGACGCGGCAGCACGAGCAGCTCGATCGGGTCGAGCCCGAGCGCGCGCAGCGCGTCGAGCTCCTCGCGGTTCTTCATCGCGCCGATCTGCGCGGTGAATGCGCTGCCCGAGCGCCCCGCGACGAGGATCGCCGCGAGCAGGGGGCCGAACTCGCGCAGGAACGCGTAGCCGATCAGCTCGACCGTATAGACGCCGGCGCCGAAGTCCTCGAGCACGGTCGTGGCGAGGTACGCGACGACGCCGCCGACGAGGAACGACAGCAGCGCGACGATCGGTACCGCATCGAGGCCGGTCTGTTCGAGGTGGTGCACGGTCGCGGTGAGGCGCCAGCGCGCCGGCCGCGGCGCGACGCGCGCCGCGGTCTCGAGCACGAGCCCGAGGAAGCCGAGCAGGCGCTTGCCCTGGCGGCCCGCTTCCTCGACCGCGGCGCCGACGCGCGCGAGGAGCGCGAGGAAGCCGGGTTGTCCGGCGCCGGCGGGCGTCTCGGGACGATCCGATTTCGCGACGCGCTCGATCAGCGCGCGCTGGCGCGGGTCGAGCCCTGCGAGCTGGTCGGGCGCGGTCGACGCGTCACCGACTAGGCGCAGCAGCAACAGTGCGCCGGCGGAGTCGAGCGCCTCGATGCCGCTCGCGTCGATGCTGCCGCCGCTGCGGCGCAGCCGGCGGACGTCTTCGTCGATCGTCGCGGCGTTGTCGACGGTCCAGCGCCCGCGCAAGCGCAGCGCGTCGCCATCCGACTCGAAAAAGGTGCCGCCGGCCTCCGCCATCACGCGAGGCTACCAAACCACGGCGACGCGCCGCGAAAACGTTGATCCCCTCTCCCTCGGGGAGAGGGGTAGGGGTGAGGGTTGGAGGTTGGAGTAGGGGTGAGGGTTC
>DATLNY010000275.1:0-6705 GCA_035536495.1 Candidatus Saccharimonadia bacterium
TAGCGCGATTCGGCCCGCACGAGGAACAGGTTCGCGAGGTTCGCGCACGCGATCAGCAGCACGAGCGCGGTGGCCGCGAGCAGCACCCACAACGGCCGCCTGAAGTCGCCGAGCAGCTGCTCGTCGAGGGTGCGCACGATCGCGCGATGCTGTTCGATCAGGCGTGCATACGCGGGCGTGCCGCCGAAGCGGACGGGCAGCTCGCGCGCGATCGCCGTGAGCTCGGCGTTCAATGCTTCGATCGTCGCGCCTGGCTTGAGGCGACCGACGAGCGCGTTGCCGAATTGCCCGGGCTGCTCGATGTCCGCGGCGGTCACGGGGTTCGAGACCCACAGCAGCGTGCGGTCCTCGGGGAAACGGAACGACGCCGGCATCACGCCGACGATCGGGCGCTCCTCGCCGAACACGCGCACCAGCTTGCCGAGCACCGCGGGATCGCGACCGAACCAGTCGTTCCAGAGCCGGTCGCTGATGACGATTGCACGATCCTCGTCGGCCGCAGTCGGCAGGCGTCCGAGCGCAGGCGCCACGCCGAGCGTCGAGAACACCGTCTCGGTCGGCGCGGACATCGGTAGGCGCTCGACCCGGTCCCCATACCGCAGCGAGTTCGTGAACGAGTTCGTGATCGCGACGTCCTCGAGCAGCTTCGAGCGCTCGCGGTACTGCACGTAGAACTCGTTCGCGACGCCGAACTCCTCGGGCATCTGCGAGCCGGGCGCCGTGGCGAGGATCACGACGAGCCGCTCGGGCTGCGCGTACGGGAAAGGCCGCAGCAGCACGGTGTCGACCACGCTGAAGAGCGCCGCGAGCGCGCCGAGCGCGAGCCCGAGCGTGCCGATCGCGAGCATCGCGAAGCCCGGCGTGCGCTTCAGCGTTCGCGCCGCGTGGCGCAGCTCGGAGGACAGGTCGGTGACGCGCATGGCAAGTCCTCGTTGGGCGGGTCCGCTGCGTCTTCGACGCGCAGGAGCGGCAAATGGTTACGTTCGCCAGCGTCACATAGTTCACGGAGGAACGAATGGCTCCGACGTGGCGATTCGAAGGCGGCGTGCGCCACGGCTCGCAGCCTGTCGCTCCGCCCCAATCCGGCCGGCGCTTGGGTACGATGCCGGGGGGCGCGACCACGACCAGGAGTGCGTGATGACGATGTCGTTCGAATCCTCCGGCCGCCGCCATGCCCGTGCGGCTCTGGCCGCTGCGCTGCTGGCGTTCTCTGCAACGTCCGGCGCCGTCGATCCCGATCTCGATGCGATCCGCGCCGAAGTTGCCCGGCAACACGATGCGTCGGTGAAGCGACTGCAGGACTGGATCGCGCTGCCGTCGATCGCGGCCGAAGGCCTGAACTCGCGCGAGGGCGCCGACTACATGGCAAAGCTCGCACGTGAGGCCGGCTTCCAGCAGGTCGAGATCGTCGAGACCGGCGGCAAGCCGGGCGTCTTCGCGACACTCGACGCGGGCGCTGCGAAAACGGTCGGGCTCTACTTCATGTACGACGTGAAGCAGTACGACCCCGCGGAGTGGAGCTCACCGCCGCTCGAATCGCGCATCATCGATCGCGAGGGCGTGGGCAAGGTGCTGATGGGCCGCGGTGCGGTCAACCAGAAGGGTCCGCAGTCGGCGCTGCTCGCAGCGTTGCACGCAATCCGCGACGCGAAGCAGCCGATGCCGGTCAATCTCGTGCTCGTCGCCGAAGGCGAGGAGGAAATCGGCTCGCCGAACATCGCGAAGATGGTGCATCGGGCCGACGTCGTTGCCGCACTGAAGAAATCCGTCGGCGTGTTCATGCCGTCGGCGTCGCAGGACCTCGACGGGCTCGTGACCGTCAGCCTCGGCGCGAAGGGCATCGTCGAGCTCGAGCTCGTCGCGAGCGGGGAGAAGTGGGGTCGCGGTCCGGCAAAGGACGTGCACTCGTCGCTCAAGGCGATGGTCGACAGCCCGACGTGGCGCCTCGTCAAGGCGCTCGACACGCTGGTTTCCGACGACGGCAACACGATCACGGTCGAGGGCTATCCGGCAGCGCCGCCGATCAGCGCCGAGGAGAAGGCGATGGTCGCCGCGGCCACGGCGCGTCGCGATGAGGCGAAGGCGAGGAAGTCGCTCGGCGTGCCGCACTGGATCGACGACCTGTCGTGGGTCGAGGCGAACGAGCGGCTCGTGTCGCAGCCGACGATCAACATCGAGGGGCTCGTCGCGGGCTACACCGGTCCCGGCGGAAAGACCGTGTTGCCGCATCGCGCGGTCGCGAAGATCGACATGCGGCTCGTGCCCGGCATGAAGAAGGACGACGCGGTCGCGGCGCTGAAGGCGCATCTCGCGAAGCGCGGCTACGGCGACATCGAGGTCAACGTCAGCGGTGGCTACGATCCGACCAGCACGAGCGCCGACTCGGCGCTGATCCAGGCGCAGGTCGCGCTGCTCGAGCGCAACGGGCTCGATCCGATGATGTGGCCGCGCAACGCGGGCTCGTATCCGGGATTCGTGTTCACGGGCCCGCCCCTCGACCTGCCGGCGGCGCATTTCGGGCTCGGTCACGGCGGCGGCGCGCACGCGCCGGATGAGTACTACGTCATCGAAGCGACGAACCCGAAGGTGCGGGGATACGACGGCGCGGTGATGTCGTTCGTCGAATACCTCTACGAGCTCGGCAAATGAGCGGTCCCCTGCACGGTTGGCGCGTCGCTGCGGTGTGCATCGCGCTGCTGGCTGCGGCGTGCCGGAACGTGGCTGCAGGTTCCGCGGAATCGATCCCGCATCCCGACGCGCTCGAGAACACCGTGGAATATTTCGTCGCGGCGCCCGAGGGTCGCGGACCCTGGCCGACGGTCGTGCTGTTGCACGGTCACCAGCCTGCCGGTGGGCCGGGTGGACGCGCATTCGTCAAGTGGGGCGTACTCGGTGCGCTTGCAAAACGCGGGTACCTTGCAGTTGCGGTTTCACAGCCGGGCTACGGGGGATCGACCGGGCCTGCGGATTTCTGCGGGCTCTACACGCAGCGCGCCGTGATCGCGGTGATCGACGTGCTTCGCACGGAAGGCCGCGCGTCGCCGGACCGGCTCGTAGTGCAGGGCATCAGTCGCGGAGCGATCGTCGCGGCGCTCGTCGCGGCGCAGTACGAGGACATCACGGGGCTCGTCCTCGTGTCGGGGGTCTACGATCTCGAGCGCTTCGTTGCGGAAACGAAGTCGGGCACGCCTCGCGCGGACGTGGTCAGGGCGATCCGCGCGGAAACCGACGGCACGCCGGACTCGTTGCGTGAGCGCTCGGCGCTTCACGTCGCCGACCACATCAAGGCGGAGACGCTCGTGCTGGGCGGCGCGAAAGACGACCGCACCGATCCGGCGGGTCATGCGAAGTTCGCAGAGGCGATCGAGCGTGGCGGCGGACGCGCACGCGCGGTCGTCTATCCCGGGCATGGCCATTCGATTCCGGTCGCGCTGCGCAATGCCGAGGTCGATCCGTTCCTCGATGCGGTGCTGAAGGCGCCGGTGTCGCGCGCGCGATAATTCGAACTGCCGGACAGACGGTCCCGGCGGATTCCAATGATCACCGTGCCGTGCGACCGGACCTTACTCGAAGCCGTCGGCGAAGAGGGGCAGCGTCGCCGGGGCGTCCGTCATCGCGAATCGCAGCGCGTCCGACGTACGGTGTTCCCAGCCCCATTTCCGCCACGGCGACACGCGGAATGCCGTGTTGCCCGCCGACGGACCGGCGGGGCGGATCCAGAAGTTCACGCCGACGTCGTAGGTCGCATAGAGGTCGGCCACGCCCTGCACGAGGGCGGGCTCGCGCGCGCCGGCGAGGCCGCTGAAGTACGCGCCCCATGCGATCTGGCCTGCGACGTCGAGCGCATGTTCGACGTCGTCGGTGTTGACCTGTGCGTCGCTTCCGTCGGCGAGCATCGCGTAGCGCGGCAGCGCGAGCGCGAGCGCGCTGTCGTAGGAATTCGCCGTCGTCGTGATCGTCGTCGCGTCGAGGAAGCGCGCCGCGCGCACGAGGAACTGCGCGGTCGCTGCGTCCTCGCCCGTCGCGTAGGCGCGGACGGCCGCATCGGTGAGGAGCGCGGTCATCCACGACGAGGCGCCGTAGCTCGATGCCGCCCAGTCGCCGCTGTGCTGGGTGCCGGTGTGATAGAGCCCGCCATCGATCCGGTTGGCGGGGATGACGCCGCCGGCGCCGTCCTGGTGCGCGCGGAATGCGGCGAGGATCGACTCGACCGCATCGCGGTGCGTCGTGCTGCCGGCGACTTCGTACGCGACGACGTTCGCAAGCAGCTTGAACGCGGCATGGCGCTCGGTCCAGAAATTGCGCTGGGCTGTCCACACGTGCGGATACCCCGCGTGCGCGACGACGACGCGCCCGATGCGCTCCGCGAGCGCGACGTCGCCGGTGAGCCAGTACGCATAGGCGAGCGACTCGTTGTATGCGTACTTCGAATCGCTCGGCGCGAGCGTGAAGAAGCCGTTCGCGTCGAGCCGGTTCGCATAGAACTGCGTCGCGCGCGTCGCCTCGCGCAGCGCGTCGAACCCGCCCGAGCGGAAGTGCAGCACGAACATCGTCGCTGCCCGATCGTAGAGCCACGGCTCCGCGACGGTCTTGTACGGGCACTGGTTTCCGACGGTGACGGCGGGATCGTCGCGGTTGATCACCGAGAAGAAGTTGTTCTTGAATGCGCGCTCGCTTTCCTCGAAACCCGGCCACGTCGCGATGGCATCGTTGACCGCGGGGTCGTCACGCGCGGCCGGCGAAGGATCGGCGAATGCGGTCGTGCGCGAAGGCTTGAGCAGTCCCTGCGAAAGCCATGCGGCGGGCAGCACGGCGTAGACGTCGGGCTCCATGACCGCGTCGCTTGCGACGAACGTCCCGGTCGTGACGAGGTGCCACGCCGAACGCGGGTCCTGGCGCGACGGCACGTCGAGCGTCCGCGGCGTCGTGCCCCACTCGACAACGATCGTGTCGCTCGAGGGGAACGCGCTCGCGAACGCGACTTCGACCTGGACGAGCGCGACGCGGACGGACTGCCCGTCGATCGCGGCGTTGGTGCGATGCCGCCACGGCGTCAGCATCTCGACGTGGGCGGGGATCTCGATGCCGCCCCGCAGGACGCGCAGCGTCGACAGTTGCGCCGCGGTCAGCGAGCCCCGCGGGAACGGCACGCCGAACGTCACGCGCGTCGCGTTGCCCGGCAACACGACTTCGGTCGGATGGAGTCGTACGGTGAGCGTGCCGACCGGTACGGGTGGTGCGAAGAACGGCTCGACCGCGCCATGCGCAAGTCCTGCGAAGAGCGAGAAGGCCACCGCGATAAGCCGCATGCCCGGATCTCCGACTGGAAACGCCGATCATTCTAGGGCGATGCGTGGGCCAGGCAACGTGACGGGCGTCGAAAGCTTCAGCTCGCAAAGCGGTGGCAATTCGGCTCGCCGCGCCGCCGGATGCGCGCTAGGCTGAGCGCTGCAAAGGGGAAGTGATGTCCAGCGCGATCGACGCAACTCCATCGTTTGCTCAAACGCCCGAGCGTCAGCGTCGCCCGACGGCAGTTGCGCGCGCATGAGTGGACTGCTCGCGGAACTGCGCCGCCGCAATGTCATCCGCGCGGCCGGGCTGTATCTGGTCGGGGCATGGCTGATCGTGCAGGTCGCCGGCACCGTGCTGCCGATGTTCGGTGCGCCGGGCTGGGTTCCTCGGACGATCGTGATTCTCCTCGTCCTCGGCTTCATACCCGTGCTGGTGATCGCGTGGATTTTCGAGCTCACGCCCGACGGGCTCAAGCGCGACGCGGAGGTTCCGCCCGATCGGTCGATCGCGTCGCTCACCGCGCGACGCATGGACCGCCTGATGATCGCGGGCCTGGTGGTGGCGGTGCTGCTGCTCGCCGGCCAGTGGTTCCGGACGCGCGATTCGGCAACGCCCTCGACGGCACCGACGCCGTCGATCCAAGCGTCCAGCGAGCCGCCGCATTCGATCGCCGTGTTGCCGTTCGTCAACATGAGCCAGGACAAGGACAACGAACATTTCGGCGATGGCCTGTCGGAGGAGTTGTTGAATCTGCTGACGCAGGTCCCCGGGCTGCGCGTCGCGGCCCGCACGTCGTCGTTCCACTTCAAGGGCAAGGACGCGACGATCGCGGAGATAGCCGCAGCGCTTCAGGTCGAAACGATCCTGGAGGGATCAGTGCGCCGCTCGGGCAGCACGATGCGCGTCGTCGCGCAGCTGATTTCGGCGAAGGATGGCTCGCACCTGTGGTCGGGCAAATACGACCGCGAGCTCGACGACATCTTCGCAGTGCAGGACGACATCGCGGCGCAGATCCTGAAGGCGTTGCGGCCGCGGCTCGCCCCGGGCGAGGCGGAGCTACCGAAGAGCGCGCAGGGCGAAATCGGCGCCGAGTTGTTCGAGCGTTTCCTGTGGGCGCGCAACCTGACCTACGACGGCACACAGGCGAGCGCCGACCTGGCGCACGCGGAGTTCCTCGCGATCACGAAGGCCGCGCCGAATTACGCGTTGGGGCACGCCTGGCTCGCACGCAGCTGGCTGGCAATGGAGGAACGCGCGGGCGGTGCCGTTTCTCCGGGCATCGCGCTGCCGGCCGCGCAGGCGGCGGTCGATGCGGCGCTCGCGGTGGACCCGCAGGAGGCAATGGCGCACTACGCGCAGGGGCTGCTCTGGGGGCGCCACGACGATGAGGGCAAGGCGCTCGTCGCATTCGAT
>DATLNY010000276.1:0-6245 GCA_035536495.1 Candidatus Saccharimonadia bacterium
GATGCGGCGCGTCTCAGACTCGAGGTGCGAGGCGGCCGTCACGCCGATCCCGAGCGGCGTGTTGATCTCGTGCGCGACGCCCGCGACGAGGCCCCCGAGCGCCGCCATCTTCTCGGACTCGACCAGCTGGTCCTGCGCGAGCTTCAACTGCTCGATCGTCGCGACGAGGTCGTCGTTCAACGACGACAGGTCGGCCGTGCGCTCGGCGACGCGGTGCTCGAGCTCGCGATTGAGCCGGGCGAGGGACTCCTCCTGCTGCTTCAGCTCGTCGACGTCTTCGGTCGTGCCGACCATGCGCAGCGCCCTGCCGGTGTCGTCGCGCACGACGACACGCCCGCGCGTGCGCACCCAGCGCCACGCCCCGGACACGTCGAGCGTGCGATACATCGCGTCGACGTAATCGGTTGTCCCGCGTACGTGGTTCGCGAGCGCCGCGGTGAACGCGACACGGTCGTCGGGGTGCACGTACGGCGCGTACCCCTCGAAGGTCTGGTCCGGCAGCGCATTGACCGCGAGCGAGGGGGTCGGGTTGATGCGCGTGATCAGGCCGGTGCCCATCTCGACGTCCCACAGCTCGTCGCCCGCGCCCCAGAGCGCAAGCTTCAAGCGTTCCTCGCTGTGCTCGAGCTGGCGCCGCGCGAGCTCGCGCTCGTGCAGCCGCGCGCGCACCTGCCACCCGACCGCGAGCAGCAGCGCCGCTGCGGCGAGCAGATAGAAGAACTGCGCGACAGGTGTTTTCCACAGCGGCGGATCGAGCACGATCGCGACGCTCGATTCCGGCCCCGGATGACCGCCGTTCATGCGCGGCCTCACGCGCAGCGTGTACGAGCCGTGCGGCAGGTTCGTGTAGGTCGCGTAGCGACGCGTCGGGTCGGTGCGGACCCAGCGGTCGTCGTAGTCGTCGAGCCGGTACTCGTAGTCGATCGCATTCGGGTCGATGTACGACAGCGCCGAGAACTCGACGGTGAAATCGTTGAACTCCGGCGGCAGCGCGACGCGGGTCGGGCCCGACTTCGCCGAGACGTCGCGCACGATGCTGACGGGAACGCGACTCGTACGCACCGGACGAAACGCGGTGATCGTGGGCTGGTGCAGTATCGGCTTCGCCGGCACGCGCGAGGTATCGACGAGCGTCGCGCCGCGCAGGCCGCCGAAGACCATCTCGCCGTTCGGTCGCTTCGCCCCGGCCGAGATGAAATAGCCCGACGCGTGCGCGCCACTGCGATGGGTGAAATTCTCGATCTCGCCGCTTGCGGGGTCGTAGCGCGACAGGCCCGCGGTCGTGCTGATCCATAGCTGTCCGTCGTCGGCCTCGAGGATCACGCCGATCGCGTCGGCGCCGAGCCCGTGCCGGCGCGTGATCGCGCGGAACGACACGGTGCCGTCGGGCGCCCGGTTCATCCGGTTGAGGCCCCCGCCCTGCGTGCCGATCCAGATCGTGCCGTCGCGGGCCTCCTGGATCACGGTGATCGTGTTCGAGCTCAAGGAGCCGGGACGGGACGGATCGGTGCGGAAGTGCTCGAAGCTCTTGCTCGTGCGGTCGAATCGCGCGAGGCCGCCGGGGCGCAGTCCGACCCACAATTCCCCGGTCGAGCTTTCGAACACGTTGTTGACGGTCATGCCGCCGAGCGAATGCGGGTCCTTCGGATCGGGCCGGAAATGCCGGAATCCGCTGCAGCGCGCGCAACGCATGTCGAGCCCGCCGCCCTCGAGGCTGACCCAAAGCGTGCCGCTGCGATCGACCTCGACGTGCAGCACAGAGTCGCTGCCGAGGCTCGACGGATCGTTGCGATCGTGACGGTGGTGCTCGAACGTGCCGTCGTCGCGCAGGCGATCGAGGCCGCCGCCGTTCGTCCCGATCCAGAGGTTGCCGTCGCGGGCCCGCGTCACGAACTGGACGTTGTTGCTCGACAGGCTCGCGGGATCGGCGTCGTCGTGGACGTAGCGCGCGAGCACGCCGCGCGCGGGATCGAAGTGGACGAGCCCGCCGCCTTCGAGCAGGCCGAGCATGAGCGTGCCGTCGGGCTCGGAAGCGACCGCGCGGACCACGCTCGTCGGCAGCGATGCCGGATTGCCGGCCTGGCTGCGCAGGTCGCCGAACGCCTCGGTGCGCGGATCGAACATGCTGACGCCGTTGACCCAGGTCCCGACCCAGACGAGCCCTTCGCGGTCCTCGAACAACGAATAGACACGATTCGAGGCGAGGCTGTGCGTCGCTGCGGCTTCGTGCGTCCACGTGCGCACGGGTCCCTCGAGCGATTCGAAGCGCGACAGGCCGCGGTCGGTGCCGACCCAGAGCCGCCCGCGTGCATCGAACAGCAGCGCGCGCGTGTCGCCATGCACGAGGCCCGCACCGCCGCCTTCGCCGGCGCGCACGCGCGACAGCAGCCGGCCTTCGACGTCGAACCGCGCGAGCCCGTCGTTCGCGGTCGCGACCCAGACCTCGCCGCCGCGTGACTCGGCGATCGCGTAGACGTCGAGCGACTCGCCGTTCGCCTGCCACTGGCTCGAGCACTCGCCCTCGGCGCTGCAGCGCCACAGCCCGTGCTGCGCGCCGACCAGCACGCTGCCGTCGGCGCGCTCGCGGAACACGCGCACCGAGCCGCCGCGCGGAATCGCACCGGCGAGCGCATGCGTTTCGAAACGTCGCTCCGCGCCGGCTGGCAGCCGCTGCACGATCCCCTCGCGCGTGCCGATCCACAGGGTGCCGCGCCGGTCGACGTGCATCGCGGTGACGTGGTCGCTCGCGAGCGATCCGGCTTCGCCCGCGCCGCGCGTGTAGCGCACGAACCGGTCGCGCAGCGGGTCGTAGCGCGCGATGCCGCCGGTCTGTCCCGCGACCCACAGCCCCGCGTCGGCCGTCGGCGCGAGCGCGAAGACGTGGTTGTCCGGCAACGAGTTCGGATCGCCGCCGTCATGCCGGTATATTCGAAACGTATAGCCGTCGAAGCGATTGAGCCCGTCCTGCGTGCCGAACCAGACGTAACCCGGCGTCGACTGCGCGATCGCGCGCACGGTCAGCTGCGACAATCCATGCTCGACCGAATAGGTACGGAACCTGACGTTTTCGATCGCGGTGTCTTGCGCGGCGACGAAACGCCCGCACAACAGCAGGGCAGCGCATGCCCACGCCGCGCGCCACGCGTTCGAGCCGCCGGCATGCGTCCCCACGACCATCGCGCGAGGCTAGCGCCTAACTTCGCATTTGGACACAAGCGACAACGTGCTGGCGTCTGCTTTGCCGCACTGCAATAATTTTCGTCTCGCCGCATCCGGAGTACACCATGGACAACCCCGTCGTCATCGTCGGTGCCAAACGCACCGCGATCGGTTCGCTGCTCGGGCAGTACACCGGCGTGCCGGCCACGCAGCTCGGCGCGACCGCGGTCAGGGCGGCGCTCGAGCAATCCGGCGTGACACCGGCCGACGTCAGCGAGGTGTTCATGGGTTGCGTGCTACCCGCGAACCTCGGCCAGGCGCCCGCGCGCCAGGCCGCGATCGGCGCCGGGATCCCGACGAGCGCCGGCTGCACGACGATCAACAAGGTATGCGGCTCGGGCATGAAGGCGATCATGCTCGGGCACGACCTCATCAAGGCCGGCTCGGCGACGATCGTCGTCGCAGGCGGCATGGAGTCGATGACGAACGCGCCGCACATGATCCCGAACAGCCGCACCGGCTCGAGGTACGGCAATTTCGAGGCGGTCGACCACATGGCGTGGGACGGGCTCGTCAACCCGTACGACAAGCAGGCGATGGGCGTGTTCGCCGAACAGTGCGCGGCGAAGTACGGCTTCACGCGCGAGGATCAGGACGCGTTCGCGTCGGAGTCGGTGCGCCGCGCGAACGCCGCGCTGCAATCCGGCGCGTTCGCCGGCGAGATCGCGTCGGTCACCGTCGAAGGCCGCAAGGGCAAGGTCGAGGTCGCGACCGACGAGGAACCACCGAAGTGCGACCTGTCGAAGGTTGCGGGCCTGCGTCCGGCGTTCAAGAAGGACGGCACGATCACCGCGGCCACCTCGTCGAAGATCTCGGACGGCGCCGCGGCGACCGTGCTGATGCGCGCCGACGACGCGGCGAAACGCGGCCTGATCGCGCTCGCGCGGATCGTCGGGCACGCGACGCATTCGCAGGATCCCGAGTGGTTCACGACCGCGCCGGTCGGTGCGATCGACAAGCTGCTGAAGCAGGTCGGCTGGAAGGTCGGCGACGTCGACCTGTTCGAGGTCAACGAGGCGTTCGCTTGTGTTGCAATGGCGCCGATGCGCGAGCTGGGCATTCCGCACGACAAGCTGAACGTGCACGGCGGGGCCTGCGCGCTCGGTCATCCGATCGGCGCGAGCGGCGCGCGGTTGGTGGTGTCGCTGATCCACGCGTTGAAGGCGCGCGGCGGCAAGCGCGGCGTCGCCTCGCTCTGCATCGGGGGCGGAGAAGCGACGGCACTGGCGGTGGAGCTGGCCTGAGCGGCATGGCTTATGCTTGACTTCGCCTGCCCTCTGCCCGAGATTGCGTCTCAGGCGGTACTTTCATGGGGTCACATCGGAGGAGTGCATCAATGAATCGTTTGAATCTGTTGGCAGTTGCGGTGCTCGCGGCAGCGTCACTCGCCGCATGCAAGAACGACACGCCGGCGGCGCAGCAGGAAGCTGCTGAAGCTGAAGCCGCAAGCGAACAGGCGTCGTCCACGGCGGCCGCGGCTGCCGACGCGGCCGGGGACGCGGTTGAGGAAAATGCCGAAGCAGCGGCAGCGGCGACTGCGGAAGCGGTCGGCGAAGCGGCGGCGGTAGTCGACGAAGCGACCGACGACGTGCAGGCTGCCTACGAAGAGGGCAAGGCCAGTGCGGCCGAAAACACTGCCGAGGCTGCGGAAGGCGTCGCCGCCGAAATGCGCCAGGAAGCCGCCGAAGCGAAGGCCGAAGCGGTCGAAGAAAAGAAAGACTGAGCGAGCGTTTTCGCAAAGTCACAAGAATGGCGCCTCTCGGCGCCATTTTTGTTTTTGTCCGACGAAGTCCCGACCCGGATCGCGACGACGGACGGAATCCCTGTGGGAGGGACGAGAGTCCCGACCGGAATCGCGACGCCGGCCGGAATCACTGTGGGAGGGCCTTCAGCCCCGATCCCCGCACGGAGGCGCGCGCGTCGGCGATTGCCCCATAATCCCCGCGACACCTCCCGCGAAGGTCTCCGATGGCCGTGATCGAATCGCGCGTCGACGCGCGCGCGCCGGATTTCGCCGCGAATGCGGCGCAACTGCGCGGCCTCGTCGACGAGCTGAAGCAGCGCATGGCGCGCGTCGCCCAGGGCGGCGGCGAGAAGGCGCGGCAGAAGCACGTCGAGCGCGGCAAGCTGCTGCCGCGCGAGCGCATCCGCGCCCTGCTCGATCCCGGCTCGCCGTTCCTCGAGCTCTCCGCGCTCGCCGCCGACGGCATGTACGACGAGCAGGCGCCGTGCGCCGGTCTGATCGCCGGCATCGGACGGGTCGACGGCCGCGAGGTGCTCGTCATCGCGAACGACGCGACCGTCAAGGGCGGTACGTATTTCCCGATCACGGTCAAGAAGCACCTGCGCGCGCAGGAAATCGCGTTCGAGAACCGCCTTCCCTGCGTCTACCTCGTCGACTCCGGCGGCGCGTTCCTGCCGCTGCAGGACGAGGTGTTCCCGGACCGCGACCACTTCGGGCGCATCTTCTACAACCAGGCACGGCTGTCGGCCCAGAACATCCCGCAGATCGCCGTCGTGATGGGCTCGTGCACGGCGGGCGGCGCGTACGTGCCGGCAATGAGCGACGAGACGATCATCGTCAAGGAACAGGGCACGATCTTCCTCGGCGGCCCGCCGCTGGTGAAAGCCGCGACCGGCGAAGTCGTCGATGCCGAAGCGCTCGGCGGCGCGGACGTCCACACGTCCGTCTCGGGCGTCGCCGACCATTTCGCCGAGAACGACGAGCACGCGCTGCAGACCGCACGCGAGATCGTGCGGCACCTGAATCGCAGCAAGCCGATGCCGCTTGCGCTGCGCGCGCCGGTCGAGCCGAAATACGCGGCCGACGAGATCTACGGCATCGTGCCGCGCGACACGCGCCTGCCGTTCGATATCCGCGAGATCATCGCGCGCATCGTCGATGGCTCCGAGCTGCACGAATTCAAGCAGCGCTATGGCAAGACGCTGGTCTGCGGCTTCGCGCACATCCACGGCTACCCGGTCGGGATCATCGCGAACAACGGCATCCTGTTCGCGGAGTCGGC
>DATLNY010000277.1:0-2339 GCA_035536495.1 Candidatus Saccharimonadia bacterium
CCCGCGCCCGCCGCTGCGTCGCCGCCACCGACGCAGGTCGCCGCCGTGACACCACCGCCCGAACAGGCTCCTGCGCCGCGTCCCGCAGCGCCCGCGCTCGAAAAGCGCGACGCGCAGGTGTTGCGCTCGGTGCAACCGGGCTATCCGCCGGATGCGGTGCGCAAGCGCCAGGAAGGATGGGTCGAGCTCGAGTTCACGGTCGGCGCCGACGGTCGCGTCAGCAACGTCAGTGTTGCGCGCGCGCAGCCGACCCGCGTGTTCGATCGCGAAGCGATCCGCGCGATGCAGCAGTGGACCTTCCGTCCGGCGATCGACGGCGGCCAGCCGGTCCAGTCCCGCCGCCGCCAGCGCATGGAGTTCAAGCTCGGCGGATGAGCGCTTGACCTGCCGGGTCCATCGGACCCGGCAGCGGCCGCGACGGCCCGCATGAACGATGCGGGCCCGACACGATCACGAATGCGCCGCCGCGAGACCGTGCGCTCGCGCGCCCCGCGTTCCGGCTATGCGGTTTCGTCCGCAGCGCGCGTGATCGCGCGGATCTCGGCGAACTCCTCCGGTGCGTTCGGCTGCTGCTCGACGACCGCCAGCGCGCGGCGCAGCAGGAATTGCGTTTCCGACGGCAGGCGCGCCGCGCCGACGCCGCAGCAGTCGACGAGCGCGGCGAACGCGAGCTCGGCCCGCGATGCCGTGCCGTCGAGCACGCGATGCAACGCGGCGAAAACCTCGTCGAGTGCCTGGCGCGACCGCAACGGGTGCGTATGGAACACGAACGCCTGGCGGTAGTGGTGGAGGAGGTCGCGCGCGACGAGGCTGTCGAGCACGCGCGCGACGATCTTCGGAATGCCGCGCTCGATCCGCGACAGCGCCTCCCCGACCGGGATCGGCACGGCGCCGCGCGCGAGCAGCGGCACCGCCTCGCCGAGCAGCGGATGGAAATCCGGCAGCGCGGCAGCGACCGTGACCTCCTCGTTCGCGACCGCGATCCGGCGGTGCAGCACGAGCTCGACGAGGATCGCGGCGGACGTACCGCGGCGCAGGCTGTCGGCGCGCACACCCGCGGCCGGCTTGCCGCGCAGCGGGTCGAGCGCGAGGAGCACGTACCGCTCGGCGAGCGTCATGGCCAACCTTCCCTAGTCAGTCCGTTGCAGCAAGCCTCGCTCAGCCGGGTACGGCGTGCAAGTAGCCCGCGGCATACGCCGGCTAACGGCCACCCGACGCCGCGATGCGCGGCGCCTTCGGCAGCTTCGACAGCTGGACCCAGTCGCGCGCCGGCAGGCCGAGGTAGCCGTCGAGCAGCGTCGGCGCGAGCCCTGCCGGAACCGAGCTGTCGCAGTTCCACAGCATCGCGAATCCGAAATCGTGGTCGGGCAGGAAGCCGAGCATCGCGCGATAACCCTGCACTGCCCCGGCGTGGAACACCATCGTCGTCCCGGCATATTCGTAGACGCGCCAGCCGCGTGCATAGCTCGCGGCGCGAAGGCGCTCGCGCCGCCACGCCGATCCCAGGCGCTCGCCCGGCGTCGCGACGACCGGTTCGTGCAGCGCCGCGAGCACGGTCGGCGGCAACACGTCGCCCCGATGGCCGAGCTGAGCGTTGAGCCAGTGCGTGAGGTCCTCGATGCTCGCGTTGACGCCTGCAGCGGGCGGCACGCGATAGTAGCTTTCCTTCGGTCGCACGGCGACCCAGCGCTTGCCGCGGCGGACGTGCGGGCGCGCGTAGTCGGCGTTCGCCTCGAGCGCTTCGCGGCCGTAGGTCGCCGTCGCCATGCCGAGCGGGTGGAACAGCTGCCGCTCGACCTGGTGGTAGAAGAAGTCGCCGGTCACCGCGAACGTCACGTCACCGATCAGCGAGTACGCGATGTTCTGATACGCGTAGCAGTCGCCGACCTGGCAGATCATCGGCACTTCGCGCAGCTTGTACACGAGCATCGGATACGGCTGGTCGCGCTCGAGCAGCAGGTCGTGCGCGTTGTGCGAGATGCCGACGCGATGGCTCAGCAGCGCGTCGATCGTGAGCTTCGGCGCCTGTTGCGAGTTCGAGAGCTCGAACGACGGGACGAGGTCCTGGACGCGGTCTTCCCAGCGCACGTAGCCCTGCTCGACCAGCAGCGCGGTGAGCGTCGCGGCAAACGCCTTCGACAGCGATGCGATCCGGAACACGGTCTTCGTCGTGACCGGCGCGAGCGTGCTCGCATCGGCGACGCCGACGCCGCGTCGCGACACGGCCTTTCCGTCCTTGACGACGACTGCCGCTAGGCCGGTGACCTGGCCGCTGCGGATGATGCCGTCCTGCAGCGCCTCGAAGTCCGCGACGAGTCGCGCGAGCACGCGCGGATCGT
>DATLNY010000278.1:0-2902 GCA_035536495.1 Candidatus Saccharimonadia bacterium
TCATGCAGAAGATGACCGACCCGCCGCTCGCCGAGGACCCCGAGACGGGCGTCCCGCTGGAGCGCATCTTTCACCCGATCGCGGTCCACTTCAAGGGCAAGGGCTTCTACAACACCGACTACGGAACGAAGAAGCGCGCACGCGAGAAGGAACGCTCCGAGGAGGGCGCGAAGTCCGACGCCAAGGCCGACTCGAAGTCCGGCGACACGGCAACCTCCGGCGATTCCTCGTCGAGCGGCTCGGCGTCGGAGTCCGTGTCGTCCGCGAGCCCGAAGACCGAGTCCAAGTCGTCGTCGGACTCGGGCTCGACGTCTTCGAAGAAGAGCGACAACTAACCCGCGAGGAAGCGCCGCACCGCGCGCTCCCGTACCGCGTCGGGCACCGTGCCCGACCGCGTCCCGAGCACCTGCGTCTGCGGGCTGCCGGCGACCGCGAGCGCGCCGAACAGGCCCAGCAGCGTCGGCCCGCTCATGTCCGAGCGCAGCGACTGCGGCGCCGCCCACGCGATCTGCGGCAGCCGGACGAACGCGAACGGCGACAGCAGCCGGCGCTTCATCGCGCTGATGACCTTCTGCTGACGGCGCGCGCGGGTGAGGTCGTTCTCGTCCTTGTTGCAGTCGTTCTTGCGCGTGCGCGCCAGCGCCAGCGCCTGCTTGCCGTCGATGTGGGTCTTGCCGGCGCGCAGGCGCAGCGTGTAGCCGCCGTTGCGAAAGCCGCCGTTGATGCGCGAAACGACGCAGCCGCCACGGTACGTGATGCCGCCCATCGCGTCGATCAGCGCAGGGAAATTCGCGAAGCTCACGACGACCACGTGGTTGATGTCGACGCCCGTGTAGTTCTCGACCGTCTCGATCGACAGCGCCGCGCCGCCGTAGGCAAAGGCGGCGTTGATCTTGCTGCGCCCGTGGCCGGGGATCTCGACGATCGTGTCGCGCGCGATCGACAGCCGGCTGTTCGCACCGCCGCCGACGCGCAGCAGCATGATCGAGTCGGCGCGGCCGCTGCCGGTCTGCGCGCCCGGCTCGCGCGTCTCGGGCGTGCGCTCGTCGGAGCCCAGCACGAGGATGTTGTTCGGCGACCACAGCGGATAGCCCGCGCCGCCGAGGCGCTCGTTGGCGGCATCGTCGACCTTGCCCTGCTGGATCTGCGCGCTGAGCAGGAAGCCGACGATCGCCAGCAGCACCCACGCGGCGACCGCGCCGAGGACCCAGCGCACGACGCGCCCGCGCGACAGCCCGCGCCGCGCGCGCTTCGGGCCGGCCGGCGTTCCTGCGCCCGTGCGCAGCTTGGCGAGCTCATCGCGGTCACCGCCGCCGGCCCGCCCGAACAAGGGCTTGCGCGAGCGGTAGACGCGATACTCGGGCGGCCCCTTGGGGGGCTGGGGAGGTGGCATGTGGCCCTGTATGGTGGCCGATCGTGTCGACCGGCTGCGTGATCGGGGTCGACCTCGGTGGCACGAAGCTCTTGGCCGGCGCGGTCGACCCGGCACTGAACGTCCATCATCGAGCGACGCGCGTGGCGCGCGGGATCGATCAGGCGGCGGTGCTCGACACGGTCGTCGCGGCGGTGCGCGAGGTGCGCGACGCGATCGAGGGAACGTCGGGCGCCGTCGACGCCGTCGGGATCGGGATCCCGTGCCTGATCGACCAGACGCGCGGCATCGCGGTGATGGCCGCCAACCTGCCGCTCGTCGATCTGCCGTTTCGCGACCTCATGGCCGAGCGCATCGGCCTGCCGGTGTTCGTCGACAACGACGCGAACGCCGCGATGCTCGCCGAGTGGCGCTTCGGGGCGGCGATCGGCGCGCGCGACGCGGCGCTGCTGACGCTCGGCACCGGCATCGGCGGCGGCTTGGTCGTCGGCAGCAAGCTGCAGCGCGGAAGCCTCGGCGCGGGCGCCGAGCTCGGTCACATGGTCGTGCAGGCCGACGGGCCGCGCTGTCAGGGCAACTGCCCCAACAACGGCTGCCTCGAAACGATGTGCTCGGGCACCGCGCTGGCGCGCGAGGCGCGGCGGATCGCGTGCGAGCGGCCGAAGTCGGCGCTCGGGCAGGCGCTGCGCGACGGGCGCGAGATCAGCGGCGCGCTCGTCACCGAGCTCGCGCACGACGGCGACGTCGCGGCGGTCGACACGCTGGCGCTCGTCGGATCGTGGTTGGGTGTCGGCATCTCGAACCTCGTGAACATGCTCAACCCCGACGTCGTCGTGATCGGCGGGGGCGTGATCGGCGCCGGCGAACTGCTGCTCGAACCGGCGCGCGCGGTCGTCGCAAAGCGCGCGCTGTCGCCGTCGAAGGAGCACGTGCGGATCGTCGCCGCGCGCTTCGGCGCGGAGTCCGGGATGCTCGGAGCGGCGGCGCTGGCGCTCGACGGCATCGGGACGTCGGCATGACCGGCCGGCTCGTTGTCTGCCCGACCCCGATCGGCAACCTCGAGGACGTCACGCTGCGCGTGCTCAGCGCGCTGCGCGACGCGACCGTCATCGCCTGCGAGGATACGCGCCGCACGCGCGTGCTGCTCGAGCGCTACGGCGTCTCGGCGAAGCTCGTCTCCTATCACGAGCACAACGAGCGCGCGCGGGCGACGCAGCTCGTCGAGCGGATGCAGGCGGGCGACGTCGTCGCGCTCGTGTCCGACGCCGGGACGCCGCTGGTCTCCGATCCGGGGTTCGTGCTCGTCCGCGCGTGCGTCGCCGCGGGGCTCGCCGTCGAGGTGCTGCCCGGCCCGAGCGCGGCGCTGAGCGCGCTCGTCGCCAGCGCGCTGCCCTCGGACACGTGGCGCTTCGTCGGCTACCTGCCGCGCAAGAAGGGCGAGTTCGCCGCGCTGTTTCGCGCTCCCGAGACGATCGTCGCGTTCGAGTCGCCGAACCGCGTGGCGGCGTCGCTGGCCGCGCTGGCGGCGAT
>DATLNY010000279.1:0-2080 GCA_035536495.1 Candidatus Saccharimonadia bacterium
ACGACCCGGTCAACGGCTACCTGCCGATCGGCTGGAGTGTCGGGGAGTGGCTCGAGCGGCGCGTGTCGGATCCCGAGGGCACGCGCGACGCCGCGAAGCGCTCGATGCGCGTGCACGTCGAGGCGATGCTCGCCTTCGACGCGCGCGGCATCCCGACGTTCGACTACGGCAACAACATCCGCCAGATGGCGAAAGACGAGGGCTGCACCAACGCGTTCGATTTTCCGGGCTTCGTGCCGGCCTACGTGCGCCCGTTGTTCTGTCGCGGCATCGGTCCATTCCGCTGGGTCGCGCTTTCGGGCGACCCGGACGACATCGCGAAAACCGACGCGAAGGTCAAGGAGCTGATCCCCGACGATCCGCACCTGCACCGCTGGCTCGACCTCGCCGGGCAGCGAATCGCGTTCCAGGGCCTGCCAGCGCGCATCTGCTGGGTCGGACTCGGGCTTCGCGACAGGCTCGGCCTCGCGTTCAACGCGATGGTCCGCAGCGGCGAGCTCAAGGCGCCGATCGTGATCGGTCGCGACCACCTCGATTCGGGCTCGGTCGCTTCGCCGAACCGCGAAACCGAAGCGATGGCGGACGGCAGCGACGCCGTCAGCGACTGGCCGCTGCTCAACGCGATGCTCAACGTCGCGAGCGGCGCGACCTGGGTCTCGCTGCACCACGGCGGCGGCGTCGGCATGGGCTATTCGCAGCACTCCGGCGTCGTGATCGTCTGCGACGGCACCGAGGCCGCCGATCGGCGCATCGCGCGCGTGCTCTGGAACGATCCGGGCACGGGCGTCATGCGCCACGCCGACGCGGGTTACGAGATCGCTAAGGCGTGTGCGCTCGAGCGCGGCCTGAACCTCCCCATGCTTACTTGACGAGCGCGTCGCGCACGGCATTGCGCGATAATGCCGGCCATGCAGGTCATCCTCGCCAACCCCCGCGGTTTCTGCGCCGGCGTCGACCGCGCGATCGAGATCGTCGAGCGCGCGCTGGAAGCGTTCGGCGCGCCGATCTCCGTGCGGCACGAGATCGTCCACAATCGTTTCGTGGTCGAGCGGCTGCGCACGAAAGGCGCCGTGTTCGTCGATGAGCTCGCCGAAGTGCCGCGCGGCGCGACGGTGATCTTCAGCGCGCACGGCGTGGCACAGTCGGTGCGCGAGGAGGCGCAGGCGCGCGGCCTTTCGATCTTCGACGCGACGTGCCCGCTCGTGACGAAGGTCCACATCGAGGTCGCGCGGCACTGCAAGGCCGGTCGCGAGGTCGTGCTGATCGGCCACGCGGGCCATCCGGAGGTCGAGGGCACGATGGGACAGTGGGCGCGCGCCGGTGCGCGCAGCGAGATCCATCTCGTCGAATCGGTCGAGGACGTCGACCGACTCGTGCTCGCGCACGCCGACAATGTCGCGTTCGTCACGCAGACGACGCTGTCGGTCGACGAGACGCGCGAGATCATCGCGGCGTTGCGCGTGAAGTTCCCCGCGATCGCCGGACCGCGCCGCGACGACATCTGCTACGCGACGCAGAATCGCCAGGACGCCGTGCGCCGGCTCGCGGCCGAGTGCGACGTCGTGTTCGTCGTCGGTTCGCCGAACAGCTCGAACTCGAACCGGCTGCGCGAGCTCGCCGAAAAACATGGCATCCCGGCACATCTGATCGACGGCGCCGACGACATCGAGCGCGCGTGGGTCGAGGGCAGGGCGCGGATCGGCGTGACGTCGGGCGCATCCGCGCCCGAAAGCCTCGTGCGTGGCGTGCTCGACCGCCTGCGCGAGTGGGGCGCGACCTCGGTCCGTGAGCTCGACGGCGAGCCCGAGAACATGACGTTCGCGCTTCCGAAGGAGCTTCGCCTCATCCAGGTCGCCTGATACGGGCGCCTCGGCCGGCTTGAGGTTGACCGCCGAGGGGTCGGTCCGTAAACTTCCGCGTCCTTTCGGGCGGTTAGCTCAGCGGTAGAGCACTGCTTTCACACGGCAGGGGTCGCAGGTTCGAAACCTGCACCGCCCACCAAAAGAAAAAAAGGGGTCCGGGGCGTACCGGGCTCGGCGGGAAACACCTCCGACCCCTTTTTTTCTTTTGGTGGGCCGAT
>DATLNY010000280.1:0-23394 GCA_035536495.1 Candidatus Saccharimonadia bacterium
AGAGCCGGGCGCTCGACTTCGCGCAGGAACGCGAAAGTACGGTCGTAGTAGCCCGCGCCGGTGCCGAACCGGTGGCCGCGGCGATCGAATGCGACGAGCGGCAGCAGCACGAGCTCGATTTCGGCCGCCTCCGCGAGCTCCTCGGGCGCGCACTGCGGCTCGGGGATCCCGTAGCGGTTCGGCGCGACCACCGCACCGGGGCGCCACGGTGCGAAGCGCAGCGACGGATCGCCGTCGGGAGAGAGCACCGGCAACAGGTAGGTCTGATCGCGCCGCAGCAGCGGCGGAACGACGCGATGCAGCGAGACCTCGCCGCCCACGGCCCAGTAGCCTGCGACGTACTGATCGGTCAGGAGCTCGGGCAGCTCGCCGAGCACTTCGGCGATCGCGTCAGCGGACGCGAGACGCTCGGGCGCACTCAGCGCGGCGCGCCGCTTGCGCATCGTCCTGCGGATCGCCGCGCGGGGATCATCGTCGCGCGGCTTGCGCAGCGCCATGTCGGCTTCGCCCGATTTCACGCCGTTCCTGCCCGTGGCGCAGTCCTCGATCGTTCGACGACTATCGTTGCGCGAAAGGCGCGCGAGGTAAAGCAGACGAAGCCTGCAACGAAAAAGCACCGAACCGCCGTGCCGGTGCTGCGCGCATACGACCTTGATCCCTTCGGATCAGGTGGGAAGGCTCACGAGGTCTTCAGGCTTTCCGCTCGTGGCGGACATGCACACGGACACTCGTTCTTGCGATCCCGGGGTCGTTGAAGTGGGTCAAGGCAAATTGTTTGCGCGGAGCTGTCGAACACGGCAGAAAGGTGCCGGAGCAGATTCTAGCAGCGCGGCGGATGAACGCGCGCTCAGTCGCGATGCGGAAACCGGTTGAAAACGCGCGCGGGTTGGCGTAGCGACGTCAGCGCGCGTACGCGGCAAGCATCGCGTCGAGCCTGACGCGCAGTGCATCGAGCTCGCCGCCGAGCGCGGTGTCGACCTGGTTCGAGCTTTGCTTCAGCTGCAGCAGCTCGTGCGCGAAGTTCAGCGCGGCCATCACCGCGATGCGGTCGGCGCTCGCGGTGCGCGCGGCGGCCCGCAGCTCCCGCATGCGGCCATCGACGAGCGCCGCCGCGGCTACGAGCCCGGGACGCTCCTCCGGCGTGCATGCGACGAGGAACTCGCGGTCGAGGATCGAGACGGCGATCGGCTGCTCGCTCACGCGCGGGCTATCCATTCTGCTCGAGCGACTTGAGCCGATTGATCATCGCCTCGACGCGCGAGCGCGCCTGCTCGTTCTTCGCGAGCAGGTTCGCGCGCTCGGTCATGAGCTGCTCCTGGCTCGTGCGCAGCGAGCGGTTCTCGTCCGCGAGGCGGATCGTCAGCGCAATGAGCTGGTCGACCCTTTGCGCGATATCGCGCAATCCCTGCGTGCTGGCGGTGCTGTCGCCCAGGGCCGGGTGACGCTACGGCATCGCGGCGAGCGGCGTCAACGGAAACCGCCTCATTTCGCCTTCGAGCCGGGGAATTCGAGCACGACGTCGTCGCCCCGGCGCGGCGTCGAGGGCCGGTGGTCGAGCAGGTACTTGAGGCACCGCTCCGGATCGAGCGGCGGGCTGACGACGTTGCCCTGGACCTCGTCGCACTTCTGCTCGCGCAGGTAGTCGAGCTGCTCGGCCGTCTCGACGCCCTCGGCGACGACGTCGAGGCCGAGCGAGTGGGCCATCATGATGATCGTCGAGGTGATCGCCTCGTCGTCCGGGTCGGTCGTGATGTCTCCGACGAACTCCTTGTCGATCTTGAGCGTGTCGATCGGCAGGCGCTTGAGGTACGCGAGCGACGAATAGCCGGTGCCGAAGTCGTCGATCGCGACGTGCACGCCGAGCGACTTGATCTGCGACAGCGTCGCGATCGACTGCTGCGCGTTGGCCATGACCATGCTCTCGGTGAGCTCGAGCTCGATGCGATGCCCCGGGATGCGGAAGTCCTCGAGGATCTCCTTCAGGCGCTGGTAGAACTCGCCGCGCGTCAGCTGCAGCATCGAGACGTTGACCGCGACGCGCGGGGCGGTCAGGCCCGAGCGCGCCCAGCGCTGCATCTGCACGCAGGCCTCGCGGATCACCCACTCGCCGATCTGGATGATGAGGCCCGTTTCCTCCGCGATCGGGATGAAGACGACGGGGCTGATCGCGCCGAGCTCGGGATTCTTCCAGCGCAGCAGCGCCTCGACACCGGTGATGCGACCGTCGGAGAGCGCCATCTTCGGCTGGTACACGAGGTGGAACTCGTTGCGCTCGATCGCCTTGTGCAGTTGCGCGACCATCGAGGCGCGCAGCCGTGCCTGCGCGTCCATCGCCTCGGTGTAGAGCTGGTACGTGTTGCGTCCGCGATCCTTGGCCTGGTACATCGCGGTGTCGGCGTACTTCAGCAGGTCGGTCGGCACCTGGCCGTGGTCGGGATAGATCGCGATGCCGATCGACGGCGAGATCACGACCTCGGTGCGGCCGTCGATGTCGAGCGGCTTCATGAACGAGTGGATCAGCTTCTGCGCGACGCGCTCGGCCTGGTTCGGATCCGACAGGTCCTCGACCACGACGGTGAACTCGTCGCCGCCGAGCCGCGCAACGGTGTCGGTCTCGCGCACCGCGCTCATGATCCGCGCCGCGGCGGCCTTGAGCAGGCGGTCGCCCGCCGCATGGCCCATCGAATCGTTGACGTGCTTGAAGCGGTCGAGATCGAGGAACAGCACCGCGACCTTCGCGCCGTGGCGGCGCGCGCGGATCAGCGCATGGGCAAGGCGCTCTCCGAGCAGCGTGCGGTTCGGCAGGCCGGTCAGCGTGTCGTAGTTCGCAAGGTAGCGCAGCTCCTGCTCGGCGCGCTTGCGGTCGGTGATGTCGGTCAGCACGCCGACCCAGTGCGTGCGCAGCCCGTTGCGGTCGGTGACCTCGGAGAGCTCGAGCCAGCAGAGGAACTCCTCGCCGTCCTTGCGCCGCTGCCAGATCTCGCCGCTCCAGTGGCCCGTCCGGCCGAGCGTCTGGCGCAGGTTGCGGTGGAATTCCTCGGAGTGCTGCGAACAGTTGAGGATCGTGCTGTCGACACCGCGGATCTCGTCCTCGCTGTATCCCGTCATGCGGGTGAACGCGGGGTTGATCGACTTGAAGCGGAACTCGAGGTCGGTGACGGTGACCGCCTCGCTCATCGAGCGGATCACCTCGGCGGCGATGCGGCGCTCGCGCTCGGCCTCGCGAGTGCGCGTGATGTCGCGCGCGGTGCCCGCGATGCGCAGCGGCTGGCCGTCGGCGTCGCGCTCGACGATCTTGCCGCGCGAGAGCACCCAGACCCACTGGTTCTCGACGTTGCGGATGCGGTGCTCGGACTCGAAGAACTCGCGCTTGCCCGCGACGTGCTCGGCGAGGATCTGCTCGACGCGCTCGAGGTCGTCCGGATGCACCGCGTTGCGCCGCCAGTCGTCGCCGGAGAGCTGCTGCTCGGTCGAGAAGCCGAGCAGTTGGTCGGCGCCGACGCGGAAGATCACGCCGCGCTTGATGTCCCAGTCCCAGAACTCGTCGCCCGAGCCCCATATCGCGACCTTGAGCCGTTCCTCGCGCTCGCGCAGCTCGCGCGTGTGCTGGCGCCGGCGCGCCAGTTTCCGGCGGTTTCCGCGGATCGGCACCGCGATCGCGGCGAGCGCGAGCAGCGCGTAGACGATCCGCGCGGGCCACGACGTCCACCACAGCGGCGCGATCGTCAGGTCGAGCGCGAGCACGTTGGGGCTCAGCACACCGTCGCGGTTCGTGCCGCGGACCTCGAGCCGGTATCCGCCCGGATCGAGGTTCGTGAACGTGACGGAGTTGCGCGTGCCGTTGTCGATCCAGCCCTCGGTCAGGCCTTCCAGCCGGTATTCGAAACGGTTCCTGCGCGGCGCGCCGAAATCGAGCGACGCGAACTCGAACCCGACGATCCGCTCGCGTTCCGGGATCGAGAGGCGCGCGAACGAGAGCGGGTCGCCGATGTCGCGGCGCTCGCCGCCGATCTGGTAGCGCGTCAGCGCGACGCGTGGCTGGTACGTGCTCGTCGCGATGCGCTCCGGCGCGAACACGTTGACGCCCTGCGAGCCGCCGAAACCGATGCGCCCGTCGCGCAACGCGAAGTACGAGCCGCCGTTGAACTCGAGCCCCTGCAGTCCGTCCTCGAGCGCGAAGGTCGTGAACGCGTCGCGCTTGCGATCGAGCCGCGCGATGCCGCGGTTCGTCGAGATCCACAGGTCGCCCGCGGCGTCCTCGACGATGCCGTACACGGTCGAATTCGGCAGGCCGTCGCGCGCGAGGTAGCGGCGGAAGCGGATCCCGCCCTCGCCGAGCGATTCGAGCCGCGACAGGCCGTTGTGGCTGCCGATCCACAGCGAGCCGTCCGCGGACTCGTGCACGACCCGGATCAGGTCGCCCGCGACCGAGCCGGGATCGCCGCTCGAGCGCGGGATGCGCCGCATCGCGCCGCTCGCCAGGTCGAGCACGTTGACGCCCTCGAACGTGCCGATCCAGAGGCGGCCGGCCCGGTCCTCGTGCAGCGCGAGCACGCCGTCGTGCCACATGCTCGCCTCGTCGCCCGGCACGGCGCGGTAACGCGCCCAGGACCCCGCCGCGGGATCGTGCCGCACGAGCCCCGACGTCATCGTGCCGAGCCACACTGCGCCGTCCGCGCCGACTTCGAGCGAACGCACGACCTTCTCGGGCAGTCCGTCGACGCGCTCGGGATCGACCGGCAGCATCGTCGCGCGACGCGCGCCGGGATCGAGCAGGAACACGCCCTGGTTCGACGCGACCCAGAGCCGTTCCGCGCCCGCATCGTGCAACGCGAAGATACGCAGCTCGCCCGGCTGCCCCTCGAGGCCGAGCGCGCGGCCGAGCACGTCGCCGAAATATTCGAACGTGCCGGCCACCGGGTCGTAGCGCTTGAGGCCGTCGCCCTCGGTGCCGATCCACCACCGCCCCTGCGCATCCTCGAGCAGGCTGCGAATGTTGTTCGTATCGACGAACGGACGCGACGGCGTGTCGTCGAGCAGATAGCCGAACTTCGCGCCACGCGGATCGACGTGCGCGACGCCGTGCACGACGCCGCCGAGCCACAGCAGGCCGGAGCGGTCGCGCTGCAGCACGCGGATCGAGTCCTCCGGCAGCGATCCCGGCATCCGCGTGTCGTGGCGCAGGCGCTGCGCGACGCCGGAGTCCGGCTGCACGATCGCGAGCCCGTTCGGGAACACCGCGAGCCACAGGCGTCCCGCGGCGTCCTCTTCGATCGCGAGCACCTGCGGGCGCGCCTCGCCCGTGTCGCGTGGCCAGATCTTCTGCGCGGGCGAGCCGCCGACGATGCGAAACAGGCCCTCGGGGGTGCCGGCGTAGAGGCGTCCGCCAAGATCGACGTGCACAGTCAGCACGTCGCCCGGCGGCGCGCCGTCGGCGGGCTCGGCGCGCAGCGTGCGCGCGTCGATGCGGTACAGCCCCGCGGTCGTCGCCGCCCAGATCGTTCCATCGGGCGCCCGCGCGAGCTTGCGAATGGAGCCGCCGGCGTTCGCCGTGTCGAACGTCAGGATGTTGCGCGGCTCCGCGTCCGGTACGACGAGCTCGAGCCCCGCGCGCGACGCAACGAACAATCCGTGCGCGGGGTCGAACAGCAGCGCGCTGACGGTGCCGCGCCGCTGCGCGCTGCCCTGCGCGCCGTTGCCGGCATCGCGCACGAAACGGCCACCGACGGTGTCGTACCACGCGAGCCCCGCCGCGTTCGTGCCGATCCACAGCCGGCCGCGATCGTCCTCGGCAAGCGCGGTGACGAAGCTGTCCGGCAGGCTGAGGGGATCGTCGGGACTGTGCTGGAACAGCACGAAGCGATAGCCGTCGTAACGGTGCAGGCCGCCCTGCGTCGCGATCCAGATGAAGCCGGTGCGGTCCTGCAGGATCGCATTGACGGTGTTCTGCGCGAGATCTTCCGCCGCGCTGACGCGCTGGAAGTAATAGTCGCGCACCGTCGCCGAAGCCGGCGGCAAAGCGCACGCCAGCAGCAACGCGAGCAGCACGGACGCGCGCGCCGCGATGCGCGCGATCGACGCGGCGACGGGAGCGAAGCGAGAACGATCCAGCATCGAATAATCCCGCACCGGCGCGTCGGCCGGCAGGCCCGCGCCGAGCATAGCGTGACGACCCGCCGGCGTACCCTGCCGGGCCGTGCGGCCCGGCCCGGCGCGTGGCGCGGTTAGAATGCGGCCGTGAGCACACTCCGCAGCGCCGATCCCGCGACCCACGCCGAGCTCAGCGAGGTGTTGACGACGCTGCAGCTCGGCATGAGCGCATCCGAGCTGCACGGCGCCCTGGCCGGCTACCTCTGCGCGGGCGGGCTCGCGCCCGCGCGCGAGTGGCTTGCAGCGCTCGCGCTTGAGGAGATCGACGAAGCCCTCGGCGACGCGCCCGCGCGCGAGCTGTTCGATCGCCTCTTCAGCAGCTGCGCGGCGGATCTCGAGGATCCGGAGCTCGCGTTCGACCTGCTGCTGCCGGACGATTCCGAGTCGATGCCCGAGCGCGCCGTCGCGCTCGTCGACTGGTGCCGCGGCTTCCTCGGCGGGCTCGGGCTTTCGGGCGCTGACCTCGAGCACGGCCTGTCGACGGAAGCCGGCGAGATCATGGGCGACTTCGCGCGTATCGCCGCGACGCGCTTCGACGACGAGTCCGGCGGCGAGGAGGACGAACAGGCCTACGCCGAGGTCGTCGAGTACGTCCGCGTCGGCGTGCTGCTGCTGCACAACGAGCTCGCCCGCTCGCCCGACAGTGCGACCCGGCATTGAGTGCCTTCCAGGACAGCGGCGGGTCCGGCCGCCCGCGCGCGCGCGCCGCGGCTCGCGCCGCCCGGCCGCGTGGTGACGGCTTGATCCCGACCGCCGAATTCGTGCGCCGCAGGCGCCAGGTCATGCGCATGACGGGCCGCGAGTCGATCGTGATCGTGTCTGCTGCGCCCGAGCGGATCCGCAACAACGACGCGTACTACCCGTACCGGCAGGATTCCGATTTCCAGTACCTCACCGGCTTTCCCGAGCCCGACGCCGTGCTCGCGCTGATCCCGGGGCGCGCGCACGGCGAGCACATCCTGTTCTGCCGCGAGCGCGATCCCGAGCGCGAGCGCTGGGACGGCCGGCGCATCGGCACCGAGGGCGCGACGCGCGATTTCGGCTTCGACGACGCGTTCCCGATCGACGACATCGACGACATCCTGCCCGGCATGATCGAGGGCCGCGAGCGCGTGCAATACCACCTCGGCCGCGACCCGGAGTTCGACCTCAAGCTGATCGGCTGGGTCAACCGCGTGCGCAGCCAGGCCAGGCAGGGCGCGCAGCCGCCGCACGAGTTCGTCGCGCTCGGCCACCTGCTGCACGACCTGCGCCTGTTCAAGTCGCGCGCGGAGCTGCGCGTGATGCGGCGCGCCGCGAAGGTCGCCGCCGACGCGCACGTCCGTGCGATGAAGGTTGCGCTGCCGGGTCGCAACGAGGCCGACGTCGAGGCCGAGATCCTCCACGCGTTCCGCTCGAGCCACGCGGTGCCCGCGTACGAGCCGATCGTCGGCGCCGGTGCGAACGCCTGCGTGCTGCACTACCGCGCGAACAACGCGCCGATCGCCGACGGCGACCTGCTGCTCGTCGATGCCGGCGCGGAAGTCGACTGCTACGCGTCCGACATCACGCGGACTTTCCCTGCGAACGGGCGGTTCTCGCCCGAGCAGCGCGCGATCTACGAGCTCGTGCTCGCGGCGCAGCACGCGGCGATCGACGAGGTGCGGCCCGGCAATTCGTGGATCGCACCGCACGACGCGGCGGTCCGCACGATCACGAAGGGCCTGCTGAAGCTCGGCCTGCTCAAGGGCACGCTCGACGAGAACGTGAAGAGCGAGTCGTACAAGCCGTACTTCATGCACAAGACCGGGCACTGGCTCGGCCTCGACGTCCACGACGTCGGCGACTACCGCATCGACGGCGAATACCGCGAGCTCGAGCCCGGCATGGCGATGACGGTCGAGCCGGGGATCTACATCGCGCCCGACGCGAAAGGCGTCGCGGCGAGGTGGCGCGGCATCGGCGTGCGGATCGAGGACGACGTCGTCGTGACGAAGCACGCGCCGATCGTGCTGACCGACGGGGTCCCGAAGGATCCCGACGTCATCGAGCAGTTGCTCGCGCGGCGCTAGCGCGCCGCGCGCTTCACGCTCGGCGCGAGTCGCGGCGGGACGTAGAGCGGATGTCCCTGCGGCCACGGCTGCGTCGCGGCGCGACCCGCCTCGAACAGCTTCATGTACGTCTGCCCGCGCGTCGCGGCCGCCTGGTCGTTGCGGCGCGCGGCCTCGAACAGCGCCTGCGCCTGGTATTCGACGGCCTCCTTCGCCTTGCCGTTCGCCGCGAGCGCGAGCGCGTACGCTTCTGCATGATCGGCGCCCGGCAGCTGCGCGTAGAGACGCTTCGCGACCTCGATCGCCCTCGTGCGGTCCGTCGGCGCGGCGCCGCTGCAGGTCGACGCGAGCCGCACGAACACCTGCTGGAGGTTGCCGTCCTGCGCGCGCCGTGCAAGCGCTGAATTGACGCTCGCGAGCGCGTTGCTGCAGCGACCTGCGGCACTCTCCGCGGCGGCGAGACGCGACCAGGCGCCGGAATCGCCCGGGCTTGCGGCCACGAGCGCGCGATACTGCTCGGCCGCGGCAGGGTATCGCTTCGCGCGCATGTACGCGTTGCCCAGCAACAGTCGCGTCTCGGGATCGGCGAGGTTCGCGCGCACGGCCTGCTCGTAATAGGTGACTGCCTGCGGCTCCTGTCCCGCGAGCTCCGCGACGATGCCCTGCGCGAGCTTCGCGTCGGCGCTCGCCGCATCGGCCGCGACCGCTGCATCGGCGCGCGCGCGCGCCGCGGCCGTGTTGCCGGAGTCGGCCTCGATCCGCGCGTAGGCCGCGAGCAGCGCCGGATCGTTCGCGCGCTGCGCGAGCGCCTCGTCGAGCAGCTTGCGCGCGTCCGGATGCTTGCCGCTTGCTGCGAGCGCGAGCGCGACGCTCGCGGGCTCGCTCGCGCCGGTTGCATAGACACCCTGTACGAGCGGATCGCCGAACGCCGCGATTCCCGGCCCGATCTTCGCGCGCGCGGCCGCGGCATTCGCTGCCTGTCCCGCGGCGCGATACGCCTCCGCGAGCGGCTCGTGGAGCGACGTCGCGCCGGGGTCGGCCTTCAGCGCCTGCTCGAGCAGGCGGATCGCGTCGGGGTAGCGTTTCTCGCGCAGTGCGATCTGGCCGAGCAGGGCCGGCGCCGGTGCAAGATCCGGTCGCGAGCGCGCGAGCGGCTCGAGCGTCGCCCTCGCGCCGGCGAGATCGTTGGCGCGGAACTGCACGTCGGCGAGGCGGTAACGGATCGGCAGGTACGTCTGATCGAGCTGCAGCGCGCGCGCGAGGTGCGTGCGCGCCTGCGCCGCCTGGCCCTGCTGCTGGGCGTAGACGCCGAGCAGGTACGGATAACGGCCGTCGGACGGCGACAGCGCGATCGCGTTCTCGAGCGAGATGCGCGCTGCGTCGTACAAGCCATGCCGCGCATAGACCGCGGAGAGCTTCGCGTAGGCATCCGCGAGCGCCTGGCCGCCGAGGTCCGGCCTCGCCTCCTCGAACAGCCGGCGCATTTCGGTCACTTCGGTCTTCGCGCCCGGCTGCAGCTTCGAGACGTCGGGGTGCGGGACGGCTTTCGCCAGTGGCTCGGCCGCGAGCGCCGACAGCGAGAGCAGCAGCACGGCGATCGCGCCGGTCAGTCGGGAACGGAAAGTCATGCGGGTTCGGATCCGGGCGGGGAGGAATCGGACCGCGCGCGGCGGCGCGGGTTCCGTCGGGCGTGATTGTAGGGCATGAGCCCAGCCGGACCGCGCTCGCGCCGCGCGGCGCGGGATTCGCTACGCTGCGGCGACCGAACCTGGGCGGACGGGACGCGATGGCCGGACACAACCAGTTCGCGCTGCTGAAGCAGCGCCGTTTCCTGCCGTTCTTCCTGACCCAGGCGCTCGGCGCGTTCAACGACAACCTGTTCAAGAACGCGCTCGTCGTGCTCGTGACGTACCTCTCGGCGCTGACGGTCGCGCAGCAGAACGCGTACACGAACCTCGCGTCGGCGCTGTTCATCCTGCCGTTCTTCCTGTTCTCGGCGACGGCGGGGCAACTCGCCGAGAAATTCGACAAGTCGCGCCTCGCGCAGCTCATCAAGGTGCTCGAGATCGCGATCATGGCGGTCGCGGCGGTGGGGTTCCTCAGGCACAGCATCCCGCTGCTGCTTGCAACGCTGTTCCTCATGGGCCTGCATTCGACGCTGTTCGGGCCGCTCAAGTATTCGATCCTGCCCCAGGTCCTGCGCGAGGAGGAGATCGTCGGCGGCAACGGGCTCGTCGAGATGGGGACATTCGTCGCGATCCTCGTCGGAACGCTGCTTGCCGGGCTGCTGATCAACGTGCCCGAGGCCGGGCCGCGTCTTGTCGCGTACGCGTCGATCGGCGTTGCGGTGGTCGGACTCGCGTGCGCGCTCGCGATGCCGCGCGTCGCGCCGGCCGCGCCGACGCTCGCGATCAACTGGAACGTGTTCTCCGAGACGTGGAGCAACCTGCGCTACCTGCGCTCGAACCGCACCGTGTTCCTGTCGTGCCTCGGGATCTCGTGGTTCTGGTTCTTCGGCTCGATGTACTTCACGCAGCTGCCGCTCTACGCGCGCAACGTGCTCGGCGGCGACCCGACGGTCTTCACGCTGCTGCTCGCGGTGTTCTCGATCGGCGTCGCGCTCGGCTCGCTGCTCTGCGAGAAGCTCTCGGGCCGCAAGGTCGAGATCGGGCTCGTGCCGTTCGGCTCGATCGGCATGACGCTGTTCGGCGTCGATCTGTACTTCGCGTGGCCGGAAGCCGCGACGCTGACGGCGTTGCCGTGGCGCGACTTCGCCGCGCAGCCGGGCGCGTGGCGCGTGCTCGTCGACCTCGCGCTGATGGCGGTGTTTTCCGGCTTCTTCATCGTGCCGCTGTTCGCGCTGATCCAGACGCGCACCGAGCCGTCGCACCGCTCGCGCGTCATCGCGGCGAACAACATCCTCAACGCGATCTTCATGGTCGCGGCCGCGATCATCGGCGTGCTGCTGCTCAACGTCGGCGGGCTGTCGATCCCGGAGCTCCTGCTCGTCACCGCGCTGCTGAACGCCGCGGTCGCGATCTACATCTACACGCTCGTGCCCGAGTTCCTCATGCGCTTCCTGAGCTGGATGCTCGTGAGCGTGCTCTATCGCATCGACGTGCAGGGCCGCGAGAAGCTCCCCGACGACGGCGCCGCCGTCATCGTCTGCAACCATGTCAGCTACATGGACGGCCTGATCATCGCGGGCATGGTGCGCCGCCCGATCCGATTCGTCATGTACTACAAGATCTTCCGCATCCCGGTCATGAAGTTCATCTTCAAGACCGCGCGCGCGATCCCGATCGCGGGACGCAAGGAAGACCCCGGGATGATGGAGCGCGCGTTCGCGGAGGTCGACCGCGAGCTCGCGAGGGGCGAGCTCGTCGCGATCTTCCCCGAAGGCGCGCTGACGCGCGACGGCGCGATCGCGACCTTCAAGCCCGGCGTCGAGCGGATCCTCGCGACGCGTGCCGTCCCGGTCGTGCCGATGGCGCTGCGCGGGATGTGGGGCTCGATGTTCTCGCACAGCACCGAATCGCGCCTCGGTCGCGCACGCGTCCCGAAGCGCTTCCGCGCGCGCATCGCGCTCGTGATCGGCGACCCGATCCCGGCCGAGCTCGCGACCGCCGAATATCTCGAGCAGAAGGTGCGCGAGCTGCGCGGCGACTGGGCCTGACGACGCGCCGGCGATGCTGAGGATCCTACTCGCCAGATGTCCTATCCACGGCTGATCCTGCTCACGCTGCTGGCCATGCTTGCCTTCGCCGGCAACTCGCTGCTGTGCCGGATCGCGCTTGAGCGCACTGCCATCGACGCGGCCAGCTTCACCATGGTCAGGCTCGCCGCCGGCGCGATCATCCTCTGGCTCGCCGCTCGCAGCCGCCGCCATGTGCCCGAAGGGCGCGGCAACTGGGTGTCGGCCACCGCATTGTTCGCCTACGCGGCCGGCTTCTCGTTCGCGTACCTGAGCCTGCCGGCCGCGACTGGCGCCTTGCTGCTGTTCGGCGCCGTGCAGGCAACGATGATTGGCTACGGCGTCTGGAGCGGCGAGCGCCTGTCGCTTGTCCAGGTCATTGGCGTGTTGCTGGCTTGCGCGGGACTGGCCGGCCTGCTGCTGCCGGGCGCGTCGGCACCCTCCTTGCGCGGCGCGCTGCTGATGCTCGGTGCCGGCTCGGCTTGGGGAATCTATTCCTTGCGTGGCCGCGGGATTGGCGATCCGATCCGGGTCACCGCTGGAAATTTCCTCCGCGCCGTGCCGATGGCGGCGTTGCTCAGCGTGGCGTTGCGCGCGGACGCCTCGGTCGATGGCACCGGTATCGCCTACGCGGTGGCGTCCGGCGCGCTAGCCTCGGGCGTCGGCTATGTCATCTGGTACATGGCCTTGCCCGCGCTCAAGGCCAGTAGCGCGGCAACCGTGCAATTGAGCGTACCGGTGCTCGCGGCCGCCGGTGGCGTGTTGTTCCTGGGGGAGCCGGTGGGGGTCAGGCTGGTGCTGGCCTCGGTCGCCGTGCTCGGCGGCATCGCGCTGGTGATCCGGGCCAGTCCGACTAGATCGTCCAGTCCACTTCATGGACCCGGACCGGCTGGTCGAAGCCCTTGAACTTCTGGTCGGCGCAGTTTCCAAACGGCATCTTCTTGCCCAAGCACAAGTCGTGCACCGCGCCGGACACCAGGATCGAATTGGTCCTGGCCCCGCCGCAGAGTCGGGCGGCCAGCTGCACGCTGGTGCCGAACAGATCCTGGTTCTCCTCCACCGGCTCGCCGGCGGTAACGCCGACCCGCAGGTTGAACGGGGTCTCCGGGTTGGCTTCGTTGTATGTCGCAAATCTCTTCAGGATCGCGATCGCGCATTCGACCGCGCGCGAGGCCGATGTGAAACAGATCATGAAGCCATCACCCGTATGCTTTACCTCGCGCCCGTGGTGGCTGGCGACCGCTTCGCGGACGATGCCGTTGTGGATGCGCAACAGCTCCATCGCGCGCGCGTCGCCCAGTTCGCTGGTCAGCGCAGTCGAGCCCTGCATGTCGGTGAACAGGATGACGCGGAACGCGCTGCTGCCCTGCGCGTCTGCGAGCGTTTGCGCAGTCGGCTGCGGCGAGTGCAGGTGTCCCACTCTTCCGACGGAGGGCAGCGACTGCACCGCCGTCCCCAGGAAGGCCTCCACCGTCGCCGGGTCGACTTCCATGATGCTGTTGGCGACCAGGCCGTGCGCCTCGCGATGGACCTGTTCGGCGAGCTCCTTGGTCGGCGCGTCGCACAGGCAGAAGATCTTGCCGCGCGACTCGTCCAGCCAGTAGGTCAGGTAGTTGACGCCGTGCTTGCCCTGGACCGCGAGGTCCTTGTCGTGGGCGTCGAGAACCGCCTGCGCAGTCACTCCGTGGACGTCGTGGCGATCCATGAAAAGCGGCATCGACCCGTTACCTTCCTTCTGGCGACCAGGGATAGGAAATCCAACGCCCCGTTCGTGTGCATTCTACAGATTCTCGGATGCGAGCTTGTCGAAGGTGTAGATCAGGCGCTCGCGTGAACGAGCTGATCAGCGTCGGCGCGCAGGCGCGCCCGCGAACGGCAAGAGCTTCGGTGCCTCGCTCAGCCCCGACGGCCGCTACGTGACGTTCACGTCGGCTGCGAGCAACCTCGTGCCGGCCGACACCAACGACGCAGCGGACGTGCCGTCGTGTTCGACTCGGCCGCGGACAACCTCGCCGCGAACGACGACGACGACGCGTTCGACCTGTTCCGGCGGACCGCGCAGGGCCTCACCGAGATCGCCGATCCCGACGTCGTGTTCCGCGACGGCTTCGAGTGAAGGCGCTAGGGCGCTGCATCCTCGAACCCGTCGACGAACAGCGGGCTCTCCTCGGTGCTGCCTTTCAGCAGGAAACACGCGTTCTGGTTGACGGGATCGGGCTCGAAGCAGGTCGGGCCCGAACCCCATGTCGTGCAGCCCGTGCCGAGCACGTTCGCGGAATCCTGGAAGCGGTAGCCCGAGCCGGCGTTGTCGGTCGCTTCGGCCCAGAACCACTGGCCGCGCGGGTTGAGCGGCATGCGCGCCTGCACGCTCAGCCACCACGTGCCCGGCGAGAGCCGGCACGGCGCCGGCAGGTCGACGACGAAGTCCGCGACGTCGAGCCGGCCGACCGGCGCGAGCGACGTGTAGCCGCAGTGCACGGCGCCGGGCATGCCCGCGGCGTCGGCGAAGAACTTCACGTCGACGCCGTCGATCGGACCCGCGGTGCCGTTGTTGCCGTAGCTGCCGTGCGACCAGACGCGCGAGACGACGTAGGTCTGTCCGCTCGGCACGACGACGTCGTCGGCCAGCTCGGCGGCGGCGTTCGAATCGACGAAGAACTGGCTCGGGCGCGCGAAACCGCTGCACGTCAGGTTCGTCTCATGGATCGTCGTCCCCTCGGTGCCCGCGAGGTCGGCGTTGTACGGCGTCGGGTTGAGGCCGCACGCGCAGAAACCGGCGCCGCCGACCGTCAACGAAAACGTTCCGGAGAGGTGCGTGCCGTCGAAGCGACCGTTGATCGAGGTCGTCACGACGCCCTGGGCCGGGATGCAGTTGGCGTTGCCGCAGGTGAAGCTGCCGTTCGTGATCGAGCAACTCGTGTTCACCGTGGTCGTGCCGCTGCTGATGATCGTCCCGCTCGGGGTCGAGCAGAAATACGTCAGCATGTAACGCGTCACGTTGCCGCCCGCGACCGTCACCGCGATCGCGCGGCCCTGTCGCGTGCGTCCCGAGTACACGCCGTCCGCCGGCTGCGCGATCACCTCGAACGGCAGCGCGAGCAGCGCGACCACGAGGGCGAGACAGGATCCCGATGCTGCATGCATGACCGCCTCCGGCTTCGTCGGATCACTCGTAACCGTTCGCGAAGATCGCGTCGGTGCCCACCTGCACGACGGCACACGCAGCGGACTCGCGGAACGCGCCGTTCAATGCGCGCAGCTCGTACGCATGAGTCGCGCCGCGTTCCCAGCCGCGATCGGTGAATGCAAGCTGGTCCGCGTCCACCTCGGCGAGCTGTTCCGAGTCCCGGTAAAGGTGGTAGCGGATCACGCTCGACTCGGCGTCGGACACCGCGCCCCAGCTCGTCTGGATCTCTCCGTTCGCGAGCTGTGCAGTCAGCACCGGGCAAGGCGGCGGGCTCGCGTCGGCGAGACATGCTTCGGTGTGGAAGTGCAGGTGCTGCGTGTCGGACGGGAAGCTGAAGATGCCGGTCGTCGCGCCGTTGTGCGCGACCGCCGCGGGCCCGATCGCGCTCGGCCGGTTCGAGACGAAGCGCGCGCCCGGCAGCACGACGCCGAGTGGCGTCACGTCGACTTCGCGCAGGCCGCTGCCGAAGCCCCCGCCGTTCGCCAGCACGCGGAAGCTCGCGCCGACCGGGTAGATCCGCGCCTGCGTATCGCTGAATCCCGACGCGACCACGGGCACTTCCGCGAATGCCTTGCTGCCGTCGCGCTCGAGCACGGTGAACTGGATGTCCTCGGACGGCGGATCGAAGCCCTTCCATTGCGACCAGATCAGCCCCAGATTGCGGCCGTCGAAATGCATTCGATGCGCCTGCGCGGTGCGCGGCGCACCGCCGAAGCCGCTCGTGACCTGCACCGGTCCATCGAGCAGCACGCCGGTCGGGTCGATTCGGATGTAGTCGATGTCGCCGATCTGGGAAGCACTGCGCGTCGTCAACGCCCACCCGTCGCCGAGCCATGCGACCTGGCCGCTGCCGTCGGGGCCGCGCGGCACGACCACCGAGTTGCCGATCGCGGTGCCGTCGGGTGCTACGCGCTGGAAGCGAGAGCCCGTGCTCGACACCCAGAACAGGCCGTAACTCTCGCCGTCCCAGCCGAGTGCGACCGGCGCGCCGGCACCGGTCGCGGCTGCGATCGTGCGCTCGGCGACGAGCGTGCCGCCACTGGCGTTGTAGCGCGCGAAGATCACGTCGCTCGCGGCGTTCTTCCACGCCAGCGCGAAGCTGTTGCCGACCGATGCCAGGCCGAGCACGCCGCGCGTCGAGGTCGAAGTCAGCGGCGTCAGCGACGAGACGGCCTGGCCCGTGCCGTTGTAGATGCGCGCATTGATGCGCAGGGCGTTGCCGGCGCCGTCGACCCAGACCGCGACGAAGCCGTCCGACAAGTTCGCGACGTGCTGGGGATTGCGCGGGATGTCCGCCGCGGGATGTCCGCTCGTCAGCGCGACCGGCGCCTGCGGCGGCGTGGCGCCGTCGGCCGCGATGCGCACGGCGAAGATTTCGCTCGGCAGCGTGCCGCCGTTGATGCCGTAAACGGCGAGGAACTCGCTGCCGTTGGCCGCGACGTTCGCGAAGCCGCGTGACTGTCCGTCGTCCGGCGTCACGAAGATGCGCGTGCCGTCGCGCGCGCCGGCCGCGGTCGCCTGCATGCGCGCCAACTGGACCACGAAGTTGAGCCCCGAACTGCGCGTGAAGGCCGCGAAGCCGCCGCCGGGCTTCGTCATCAGGAACGAAAGATCGCTCGCGTCGGCCGCGTCGTCGCTCAGCCGGGTCGCGGGGCCGAGCAAGGTGCCCGAGTCGCCGTCGACGCGGCGCAGGAACACGGCCGTCTCGACCTCGTTTGACGGATCGTCGCGCGCGTACGCGATCGCCCAGTCGCTGCCGTCGTACGCGACGTCGAGCGAGGCGAGGCCGAACTCGCCCGCGGCGAAGCTCACGGCGTCGAGCACGACGGGATTCGCGTCGACCGGGGTGCCGCTCGCGGTGAAGCGCTGGAACAGCCACTGGTAGTCGTTGTTGCGGCCGCGCACGAACGCGATGCCGTACTGGCCGCGTTGCGCGCTCCATTCGACGGCGACACGCGATTCGGACAGGTCCGCAGTGGCCGCGAGCGGGATCGCGGGGCCGAGCGCCGTGCCCTGCTCGGTCATGCGCACGAACATGATGTCGCCGAGCGCCGCGACGGCGGTGTCGGTCGTCGACACGATCCCGAACACGCCCCAGTGCGTGCCATCCCACGCGAGCTGCGTGATCGACAGCAGCGGCCGCGGGAACGACACGCGCACGCCACGCCGAACGATCGTGCCGTCCGCCTCAAGCAGCGCGAAATTCTGCGCGCCCGATGCCGGCTCGCCGGCGGCGCCGCGCATGAATTCGGTCCACAACGCGCCGTAGCGCTGCCCGTTGAAAACGAGCCGCGCGCCGGACGCGTTCATGTCCGCATCGGAGATCGTCACTTGCGGGCCGAGCGGTGCGAGCGTCGTGGGCTCGTAGCGCTGGAACTTCAGGTCGAGGTTGTCGCGTCCTGCGGCGCGCTCGGCGTACGCGACGCCCCACGCCGTGCCGTCGAACGCGACCGAGGGTCCGGTCGTGAACGCGACGTCGCGCGGTATCCGGTCGAAGCAGACCTTCGCCGCGGTGGCCGGGAACGTGCTCGCGGTCGCGCGGTTCGACGCCGGCGCATCCCCTGCCGGCCGCGTCGCGACGACGCGGTAGTGGTAGAGCGTGTTCGGCGCGAGCGTCCCGTCGACGTGGCTCGTGGCATTCGCGCCGAGGGTCGCCGCCGGCGTGAAGCTCGCGCCGTCGGCCGAGCGCTCGATGCGGAATCCGGTTTCGCCGAGGTTCGGATCCTTCCACGCCAGCTCGATGCTCGTGGTCGACAGCGCCTTGGCGTAAAGGCCCGTCGCGCCGGTCGAGTACGCAAAGTTGCGGCCGAATTCGGAAGTGTTGTTGCCGGCGTTGGTCGCGGTCGCGGTGACCGCACCGCCCGGCGCGGCCGAAGCCGAAACCGCGAAGTTCCCGCCGGCGCTCGCCGTCGCCTGTCCGAGGAACGCGTCGCCCTCGCCGAAGCCCGACGGATCGATGGCGGCCTGGAACAGCTCGACCGTGCTGTTCGCGGGCGCGGTGCCCGTCACGAGGAGCTCGCCGCCGGCGCCGTTGGCGATGCCGGTGATGACGGGCGAATTCATCAGCTCGTTGGGTCCGGTGTCGGCATCTCCGACGTCGTTCGTGTTCGTGCACAGGCCGAGTGCGATGCCGGCCCCGGCGTTGTCGCGGAACCGGTTGCGCGTGATCCGGTTGCCGGTGCTGGGGATGCGCAGCTGGAACAACTCGGCGCACAGGCCCGGCTGCGACGGCGGCGCGCAGAACGACTGGTCGTCGCTCGTCAACGCCACCGAGCCGGGGCCGCTGATCGCGGGGGTGAGCCGCGCCGCGCCGGCCGCCTCGCGAAACGCGATCTCGATCGTGTGGGGTCCCGCGGTCAATGCCGCCGAGCGCGTCGCGCTCATGCCGGTAATGACCGGCGCCCCGACGACCGCGCCGTCGACCTTGAGGCGCGCCTGGTCGTCGATGCCGGCGAAGTTGAAGTCGTAGTTGCCGGTCGCGCCGACCGTGATGCGACCGCGCAGGCGCATCCCGAAGTTGTCGCGGAACGGGCGGCCGTTGCCGTCGAGCGGCGTGAAGCCGTCGCCGACCCACGCCGAACAGTTGTCGTTGAACGAGAGGTTGGCGTAGACGCGCGGCGCGCTGTCCGAAGGCAGGCCCACGAAATCGAAGTCGCTCGTCGGCAGCAGGGCCGATTCGACGACGCGGAGTCCCACGCCGCGGCTGTTCGCAACGAGGTTGCCGGGACCGATCGTGTGGCCCGAAGTGCCGACGGAGATGTGCCCCAGCGTGGTGGTGCCGTTGGGCAGCGACTCGACGCCGAGGGTGTTGGTGCCGAAATGATTGCAGCTGAGCGTCGCGCCGCTGGCGGTCGAGCCGAGCGAGATCGCGACGTTCGCAAAGCTGTGGATCGCGAGCCCGCGCACGATCGCACCGCTGCCGAGGTTCGAGATTCCGAGCCCAGCCTGCAGCCCCGGGGGGACGACGCTCGCGCCCGAGAGGTTGATGTCCGGTACGCAGTCGTCGTCGAGATCGCCGTCGATCGTGATCTGCGGGGTCTGCAGCAGCGGCAACGCCGTGGTCGGCGCGATCGTCTGGTCGGCCAGCGCGGGAGCGAACGTGATGGTGTCCGCCTCGCCGTTGCCGTTCGCGGTGTTGATCGCGTCGCGCAGCGAGCCCGGGCCGGCGTCGGCCGTCGTCGTCACGACGAGGTTCGCGCCGTGTGCGAGCGTGGCCGCGAATCCCGCGGCAAGGATCAGTCCGAAACTCGACACGCGCGGGATCAGCATCGCTGCCCCCTTCGCCGGCGTGGATCGTCGGTGCGGCGATTCTACGCCCGCACCGGCGCGTCGGCGCAAACGCAGCGCGAGGCCCCCACCGGGCCGGGGGACGCCAGTGGACTAGCGAATGGAGCCGGCGAGAACCAGCAGCGAGAACACGACGAGCCACACGACGAGGATCCGCCAGTTCAGCGACATCGCCTGCTGCAGCTCGGCGAGCGCGTTGCGGCCCGTCACGTCGTAGTGCTCGTCGAAGGATTCCTCGACCTCGACGCTCGCGCGGCCGGCGGCGAGCAGGAAGCCGATGTCGCCGACGAACCACTTGCCGCGCGCGGCGTGGAAGTCGCGCCATGCCGACGCGACCGCGTCGAAATCGGCCGCGATCGCGAGTGCGAGCGTCATGAGGTGCGCGGCCGGCCAGTCGAGCACGCGCAGCAGGCGCTCGATCGCGTCGGCGTGCTCGGCCGGCAGGTCGGCGCCGTACGCGCGCGTGCGCGCGAGCTGCGTCAGGCGATACAGCACCGCGCCGAACGGACCCAGCACGATGAACCAGAACAGCACGCCGAACCAGCGCGCGAGCCCCGCCTTGAACACCTGGTCGACGAGCACGGTGCCCGCGAGGCTCAGCGGCGGTTCCGCGGGCTCGACCGGCAGCGCCTGCAGCGCCGCGTTGCGCCGCTCGGCATCGGGCGCGCCGACGATCGCCGCGACGTCGAGGTCGAGGTCGCGCGGTCCCCAGCAGTAGAACAGCACCGCCGCGCCGAGCGCGAGCTCCGCCATGCCATAGAGCGCGTCGCTGACGAGCCACTGCAGCAGCGCGACGACCGCGACCGGGATGCCGATGCTCAGGAACATGCCGGCGCCAGCCTGCCACCAGCGGCTCGCCCCGAAGCGCGCGGCCGCAGTGCGCAGCCACGCGGCAAACCACGTGAAATCGCGCAGCCGGGCGAGATCGGGCACGACGTGTCCCGCGACGACTGCGATCAATACCGCGAACAGGACGATGGCCATGCCGGGATTGTAGCTACAGCGCGCCTCGCGGCTTCAGCGCGTCGTCCAGACCGGCCCGGGCGTCAGCGCCTCGCCGGTCTGCGCGCGGTACCAGCGATCGATGAGGAAGTAGGCGATCGACAATTGCGGCGACACGATCAGCTCGCCGCTTTCGATCGAGTCACGCATCGCGGCGGCGCTGAACCAGCGCGCGTCGGCGAGCTCGCCGCCGACCCTGATCGCCTCGTCCGCCGCTTCGGCCTCGAAGCCGAGCATCAGCGCGGCGGGGAACGGCCACGGCTGCGAGGCGACGTAGCGCATCGACGTGACCGCGACGCCGGCTTCCTCGTGGACCTCGCGCACGACGGCCTGCTCGAGCGTCTCGCCGGGCTCGACGAATCCCGCGAGCGTCGAATAGCGCTTCTCGGGCCACGAGGGCTGCCGCCCGAGCAGGCAGCGCTCGCCGTGCGTGACGAGCGTGATGATCGCGGGATCGGTGCGCGGGAAGTACTGCTGCGCGCAATCCTCGTCGCAGCAGCGCGCGCGGTGGCCGCCCTGGTCGAAGCGCGTCGCGGCGCCGCAGCGGCCGCAGTAGCGCTTGCGCGACTGCCAGTGCACGAGCGCGCGCGCATACGCGCCGAGCCCCGCCTCGTGCGGCGGCAGCATCGTCGTCGCGGTTCGCAGGTCGACCCAGCGCGCCCCGTCGGGCAGCGCCGCGTCGGTATCGACCGGCAGGCTCAGCGCGAACCACGGCGTGCGGCCGTCGAGCCCGAGGAAGCTCGCCCGCTCGACGTCGCACGAGGCGTCGACCGCATCGACGGGCAGGCCCGCGAGGTGCCCGTCGTCGAGCACCGGCACGCGCCCGTCGGCGCGCACGATCAGCAGGCGCGCCTGCTTCGATTCGAAGTGGAGCTTCAGCGCCTCGGCGTCCTCGCGCAGCTCGGCCGCGCGGTCGAGCGTGGCGCCGGCGAACGCGTAGGGTGCGTCCCGCATCAGACCGTGAAGGACGAGCCGCAGCCGCAGGTCGTCTTCGCGTTCGGGTTGCGGATGACGAACTGCGCGCCCGCGAGCGACTCGGCGTAGTCGACTTCGGCGCCCATGAGGTACTGCAGCGAGAGCGGATCGACCACGAGCGTCGCGCCGTGCTTCTCGAGCGCGACGTCCTCGTCGGCACGGGCCTCGTCGAACGTGAAGCCGTACTGGAAGCCCGAGCATCCGCCGCCGGTGATGTAGACGCGCAGCTTGAGGTTCGGGTTGCCTTCCTCGCCGACGAGCTCGCACACCTTCGCGGCGGCGGCATCGGTGAAGACGAGCGGGGCGGGGATCGAGTGGTAATCGGGTGACGCGGACATGGCTACACAATGAGGCCTGCGGCGCGCGCGTTCAAGGCGCGCGCCGCGTGGGGGCGCAGCAACGGGGCGCGGCGCGCGCCGCGCTTCAGGAAACGGCCTTGACCTTCGCGGTGTACGGCTCGTCGAGCAATGGCTTGGCGGGCAGCCGCCGCGGCTCCTCCTCGCGCATGATCTGGCCGTTGACCTGCGCGCCCGCGTGCATCTCGAGCAGCTTGTAGTGGATGTTGCCCGTGACGCGCGCCTGCGAGGCGAGCTCGATCCGCTCGGTCGCGACGATGTTGCCGTCGAGCGTGCCGTTGATGACGACGTGCGGCGCGCGCACCTCGCCCTCGATGCGGCCCTTGTCCGACACCGTCACGACCGCATCGCTGCCGGCCTCCGCCACGATCGCGCCGTGGACCTGCCCGTCGATGTGCAGCCCGCCGCTGAACGTCACGTCGCCGCGGATGACGGTCTGCGCGCCGATCAGCGTGTCGACGGCCATCGTGGGGCGTCCCGTGCCTTTCTTGTCACTGCCGAACATGGTGGCTACTCCCCGGATGCAATGGCGTCGGCCCAGGCGACGGAGCGCGTGGCCTGCTCGCCGGACGCCGATTTCACCACAAGCCGGACGCGATTCGGGGTGAACCCGACCGGCACGACGAAATTTCCGTCCAGTCTCTGGAAATACTTGAACGAGAACGGGACCGAAGTCGCAATCTGGCCCCGCGTGAGGTCCGCCAGGGTCAGCGTCCGCAGGGCGCCGTTGCGGACCCCGTCGATCGCGAGGTCGATGGTTCCAGTCGTCAGCGCGGCCTTCTTGAGGTTTTGCGTCAGCGTCAGCCGATACGCATACCCGCCTGATTTGCCGATCGGGCGCACCGTGAACGCGTTGATCGCGAGCGGGCGGCGCGGCGCGCCGCCGCCGACGAGGCGCTCGAAGAACGCGATGTCGGCCCGCAGGCTCGCGATCTCGCTCTCGCGCTGGCGCAGCGTTTCCTGCAGCGACTCGTTCGCGGTGCGCGAGACCTGCTCGGAGCGCTCGAGCACCGCGAGGCGGTCCTTCAGCGCGTCGAGCTCGGTCGCCGCCCGGCCGAGCTCGGCGGAATCCTTCGCGTGTTGTTCGCGCATCTCGCCGAAGCCCGGCGCCGAGGCCTCCGAGCCGAGACGCCAGACCACGACGAGCGAGAAGATCCAAAGCACCGCGATCGCGCCGAACACGATGCGCCCGCGCCCCGGATCGTGCGCGCGGACGACGAGTTGCGGCAGCGGCTGGCGCGGCGCCATGCGTCAGAGGAACTTGAATTCGAACGCGACGGCGTTCTTGCCGGGGTCCTCGACCTCGAACGAGATCGCCGAAGTCGCCCCGGGTGCGAGCCCACGCGCGAGCGTCGCGCCGTCGACGATGTACTCGTCGGGCCGGAAGCGGCGCATCGCGATGCGAAGGTCGTTCGGATCGGCGAGCGTGATCTCGACCAGCGGATACGGCTGCGGGAACGGCGCCTGGTTCGCGAGCGTCGCGGAGATCACGAGTGCGCCGGCGACGCTCGGGTGCGGCCGCACGTCGCGCGCGAGCAGCGCGATGCGCTGCTCGGCGCGCACGGTCGGGATCGTGCAGCCGAGGCGCGTGCACGCGGCCTCGACGTAACGCAGGACCGTCGGGTTCGACAGCAGCCGCGCGCGTTCGAGCCAGGCCCATTGCGCGCCGAGTGCGAGCAACAGCAGCAGGCCGCCGAGGTGCCAGCCGATGCC
>DATLNY010000281.1:0-2272 GCA_035536495.1 Candidatus Saccharimonadia bacterium
CACTGTTCTCCTGCGTCGGCGTGCTCTACGACCGCGTCCACAGCCGCATGATCGGCGACTACGGCGGCGTCGTGAACACGATGCCCTGGTTCGCGGCGCTGAAGGTGCTGTTCGCGATGGCTAACTGCGGCCTGCCGGGCACGAGCGGCTTCGTCGGCGAGTTCATGGTGCTGCTCGCGAGCTTCCAGGCGAACCCGTGGCTCGCGATCGCCGCGGGCCTCACGCTCGTGATCGGCGCGGCGTACACGCTCTGGCTCGTCAAGCGCGTGCTGTTCGGCGAGATCGCGAACGACCACGTCGCGCAGCTGAAGGACATCGATGCGCGCGAAGCGGTGGTGCTCGGCAGTTTTGCGGTCGCGGTGCTCGCGGTCGGGATCTGGCCGGCGCCGCTGACCGATCTCATGGGCGCGTCGATCGACACGCTGGTCGCACAGATCACGCAGGCGAAGGCCTGACCCACCGATGGAACGCAGGCGACGGACGTAATGAGCTGGAACGAACTGATCGCGAACCTGGTGCCGATGACGCCCGAGCTGTTCCTGCTCGGCGCGCTCTGCGTGCTGCTGCTCGCGGACCTCTACATCGAGCAGCCGCGCCGCGGGCTCACGCATTTCCTCGCGATCGCGATCCTCGTGCTGACCGCGCTGCTGACGCTGCGCGTGCAGGGTGCCGGCGGCGCGGGAGAGGTCGCATTCGGCGGGATGTTCATCCGCGACGAGTTCTCGCAGGTGCTCAAGCTCGCGATCTACGTCGTGACCATCGCGGTGTTCGTCTACGCGAAGCCGTCACTCGATCCGCGCGGGATCTACCAGGGCGAATTCTACGTGCTCGTGCTGTGCGCCGTGCTCGGGATGATGCTGCTGGTCTCCGCCGGCAACCTGCTGATGGTCTACCTCGGGCTCGAGCTGCTCGCGCTCTCGCAGTACGCGCTGGTCGGGATCAGCCGCGACTCGAAGCTCGCCTCCGAGGCCGCGATGAAGTACTTCGTGCTCGGTGCGCTCGCATCGGGGATGCTGCTCTACGGCATGTCGATGATCTACGGCGCGACGGGCTCGCTTGCGCTCGATGCGATCGACGCGAAGGCCGCGGCCGGCTACGAGGGCACGATGCTCGCCTTCGGGCTGACCTTCCTCGTAGTCGGCATCGCGTTCAAGCTCGGCGCCGCGCCGTTCCACATGTGGCTGCCCGACGTCTACGAGGGCTCGCCGACCGCGGTGACGCTGTTCATCGGCTCGGCGCCGAAGATCGCGGCGTTCGGCATGGCGTACCGGCTGCTCGAGGGCGGGCTCTCGAACCTCGTCGCGGACTGGCAGCAGATGCTCGCGTTCCTCGCGGTCGCCTCGCTCGTGATCGGCAACATCGTCGCGATCGCGCAGACGAACCTCAAGCGCATGCTCGCGTACTCGACGATCTCGCACATCGGCTTCCTGCTGCTCGGGCTGCTCAACGGCACGCCGCAGGGCTACGCCGCCGCGATGTTCTACGCGGTGACGTACGCGCTGACCGCAACCGCATCCTTCGGCATGATCGTGCTGCTCTCGCGCGCGGGCTTCGAGGCCGACGAGATCGACGACTTCCGCGGGCTCAACCAGCGCAACGCCTGGTACGCGCTGATGATGCTGATGATCATGGCCTCGTCGGCCGGGATCCCGATCTGGGTCGGCTTCATCGCGAAGCTCCAGGTGCTGCAGGCCGCGATCGACGCAGGCTGGCTCTGGCTCGCGATCCTCGCGGCGGTGTTCGCGGTGATCGGCGCGTACTACTACCTGCGGGTGATCAAGGTCATGTATTTCGACGAGCCGAAGCACGCCGGCCCGCTCGCGCTTCCGGCTGACATGCCGTTCCGCTTCGTGCTCTCGGCAAACGGGCTCGCGCTGCTGGCGCTGGGGCTCGCTTCGGGCCCGCTGATGCGCTGGTGCTTCGACGCGGTGACGCACTGACCGGTGCACGGATGCCTGCCGGATCCGGCCGTGATCCAACAATGTGTTGAAATTGCGGGCGACGACCCCTAGAATGCGCGTCCGCCTGATGCGGGGTGGAGCAGTCTGGCAGCTCGTCGGGCTCATAACCCGAAGGTCGCAGGTTCAAATCCTGCCCCCGCTACCAGTTCAAGGCCGTACCTTTTAATCGGTATTGCCCGGTCTTGCCGTCAGGCGATCCGTCGCCTCCGGCATCCGGAACCAGGACGTTACCGGAAAAGGGCCTCACGGCCCTTTTTTGTTTTTGGAAAAAGGGTGGCCTCAGGCCCTTTTTGTTTTCTGGATATTGGTCT
>DATLNY010000282.1:0-3746 GCA_035536495.1 Candidatus Saccharimonadia bacterium
AGCAGCCTGCGCCCGTGCGGCGTGATCCGCCCGGCGTCGTCGAGCGCATCGAGCGCGCGCAGGCGTTCGCGCGCCTCGGCGAGCGGGCCGGCCGGCGGCGGATCGAGAAAGCGCAGCGCCTTGCTGCCCCACGCCGCGAGCTCGAGCGCGAGCGGCGACAGCTCGACGTTGAGGATCTCGGCGCGGACGGCCGGCGCGAGCCGCAGGCTTTCGGGCCAGAGTCGATACGCGCGGCCCGGCGCGACGCGCCCCGCGCGACCGGCACGCTGCGTCGCCGATGCCTGCGAGATTGCGACGGTCTCGAGCCGGCTCATGCCGGACGACGGATCGAAGCGCGGCTCGCGCGCGAGGCCCGAGTCGACGACGGCACGCCCCGCCGGCAGCGTGACGCTCGACTCGGCGACATTGGTCGACAGCACGATTCGACGCAACCCGTCGGGGGGCGGCGCAAGCGCTTCGCGCTGCGCCGCGAGCTCGAGCTCGCCATGCAGGCGCAGCAGCGCGATGCCGCGTCCGTCGAGCGCCGTGGCGAGCACGCCGTAGAGGCGCTCGATCTCGGCACGCCCCGGCAGGAACACGAGTACGTCGCCGTCGCCGTCGGCAAGCGCGCGCTCGACCGCGCGTCGCGCGTGGCCCTGCCACGGCTCGTCCTTGTGCGCGGGAAAGTACGTCGTCTCGACCGGGAAGATGCGGCCCGCGCTCGTCAGCCGCGGCGCATCGAGGAAGCGCGCGAGCCGCTCGCCCTCGAGCGTCGCCGACATCAGCACGATGCGCAGCCCCGGGCGCACGGCCTGCACCTCGAGCGCGAGCGCGAGCCCGAGGTCGGAATGGAGGTTGCGCTCGTGGAACTCGTCGAACAGCAGCGCACCGACGCCATCGAGCAGCGGGTCGTCCTGGATCATGCGCGTGAGGATCGCCTCCGTCACGACCTCGATCCGCGTCCGCGGCGAGGTGCGCGATTCGCCGCGGATGCGGTAGCCGACGGTTTCACCGACCACCTCGCCGAGGCCGCGGGCGATGAAATCCGCCGCGGCGCGCGCCGCGATGCGACGCGGCTCGAGCATGACGATGCGCCCTTCGAGCCAGGCGCACGACACAAGCGCGGGCGGAACCTGCGTGGTCTTGCCGGCGCCGGGTGGTGCCTCGAGCACGAGCCGCGGGTGCGTCGCGAGCGATGCGACGACCTGCGGCAGCAACGGCGTGATCGGGAAATCCATCGACGCGAGTGTGCCGTGCGCGTCGGCGACAAGCACGCAGGGGGTCACACCTCGCGATCGTGCGGCCGGCTACACGACGCACCGGCGCCGAGCGCCGGCGTCAGTCTGCGGTCGACGCCGGTTCGAGCGCGACCCGATCCGGCGTGACGCGAGCGCGCCCGCCCGACCGAGTCAGCGGCCGAGCGACTTCGTCAGCGCGGTCGCGGCGGGCGCGAGCGCTGCCGGATCGAACCCGTAGCGCGCGCGGACTTCCTCGAGCGACAGGCCGATCGACGGCGGACGCGACGCGAGCGAGCCCGCGAGGCCCCGCGGCGCGGACACCTGCGCCTTTTCGTCCGCACTCGGTCCCGTGCCGTTCTGGACGAAGTTGCGGCTCGCGGTGCGGAAGCCGCGCACCGGATAGAACGGTCCGTTGCCGGGCGTTTCGTCCTCGTCGTAGACCTCGACGACGCCGTCGAACTGGTAGGTTCCGACGTCGACGTAATACGCGAAGAAGATCGCGTCGGTGAACGCCGTGCCGGGCGTGTCCTTCACGACGATGACGTGCTCGCCCGAGGTCGCGTTGTAGAAGCCGGCCGCGTCGTGCTCGTCGGTCGCGCTCGCGGTGCACTCGCCCGATTCCGAATTGGTCGGACGGCAGCCCTCGAAATAGTCGGGGGTCGTGGCACGGTCGATCGTGTCGAAGATCAGCAGGTCACCGGTGTACGGGTAGTCCTGGTATTGCGCGCCGCTGCGGTCGTATAGATCGATCAGCGTCGCCCATTCGCCGAGCATCATCTCGGTCTTCGGATCCCCCGCGCTGCGCGTGAGGTAGAAGTCGAAGCGCTCGATCACGAACGTGCGCGTCCCGAGCGTGAGGTTCGCGCGGGTCTCGGACGTGAACTCGAGCGCGATCGGGCCGCCGGCACGCAGCTGCGGCGTCGGCGCGCGGAACGGACAGCCGATGCACTGGCCGTTCGTGAAGCCGTCGAGGTTGCCGGTGAAGCGCGCGTTCCCGGTCATGAGCCCGGTCGCGGTGTACCACTGCGGCCGCCCGTCGGCCGCGAACACGTACGCGGTCAGCGCGAAGAAGTTGTCCTGGATCTCGATGTTGTAACCGGCGCCCGGCTCGGCCGGATTCCAGTAGAAGCCCGATTCCGGGGTGAACGCGCGCACCGGCGCGACCGCGGCGAGCGCAAAGAGCGCGCCGATCAACCAGCGAAATGCCATTTTCTGAACCCCTGCGCCCAAAGTTGTACCGGCCAGACTGTGCAGCGCCGACTTAATCGGCCGTGAACCCCACGGCTGCGTCCGTATAATCGCGCGCCCGGTCACCGCTGCCGATCCCGACCAACGCATGACGATCGAGCTCGTTGACATCGGCGCGAACCTCACGCACGAGTCGTTCCGCCACGACTTTGCCGCGGTGCTCGAGCGCGCGCGTGCCCATCACGTCGCGCAGCTCGTCGTGACGGGCGCCTCGGCGGAGGGCTCCGAACAGGCCCTGGCGCTCGCGGAAGCCCACCCCGGCCTCCTGCATGCGACCGCGGGCGTGCACCCCCACCACGCGTCCGACTACACCGGCGAAACCGACGCCCTGCTGCGCTCGCTAGCGGCGGAGCGCTGCGTCGTGGCGGTCGGCGAGACCGGGCTCGATTATCACCGCGACTATTCGCCACGCGCGGCCCAGCTGTTCGCATTCGAGCGCCAGCTCGAGATCGCGCTCGACACGGGCAAGCCGATGTTCCTGCACCAGCGCGACGCACACGACGACCTCGTCGCAGTGCTCAAGCCCGTGCGCGACCGGATCGCGCGCGCGGTCGTGCACTGCTTCACCGACGATCGGCGCGCGCTCTACGCCTGCCTCGACCTGGATCTGCACATCGGCATCACGGGCTGGATCTGCGACGAGCGCCGCGGCACGCACCTGCGCGAGCTCGTCAAGGAGATCCCGTCGAACCGGCTGATGCTCGAGACCGACGCGCCGTACCTGCTGCCGCGGACGGTCAAGCCCGCGCCGTCGCACCGTCGCAACGAGCCGATGTATCTCGCGCACATCGCCGAGGAAGTCGCGCGCGACCGCGGCGAAACCCTCGAGACGCTAGCCGCCGCGACGACCGCGACCGCGCGGGCGTTCTTCGGTCTCGACCCTGACCCTACGACCGCAGCCCGACGCCTCGGCTGAGCAGCCACATCGAAAAGCCGCCGAGCGCGAGTGCAAACGCGATCATCACCGCGTACGCGACGCCGAGGTCGACGTCGCTGGTGCCGAGCAGCCCGTAGCGGAACGCGTTGACCATGTAGAGGATCGGATTCGCGTGGCTGACGCGTTCCCAGAACGGCGGCAGCAGGTCGACCGAATAGAACACGCCGCCGAGGTACGTCAGCGGCGTCAGGATGAAGGTCGGCACGATCGCGATGTCGTCGAACTTCTTCGCGAACATCGCGTTGATGAAGCCGGCGAACGCGAACACGATCGCGGTCAGGAACAGCGTCGAGAGCGTCACCCACGGATGGTGCAGCTTTATGTCGGTGAAGCACATGCCGATG
>DATLNY010000283.1:0-8966 GCA_035536495.1 Candidatus Saccharimonadia bacterium
CTCAACGTCGCGTGCCAGGTCGCGCGCGCCGACGTGCCGATCCTCATCACGGGACCGAACGGCGCCGGCAAGGACCGCGTCGCCGAGATCGTCCAGGTCAACAGCGCGGTGCGCGACGGACCGTTCGTGACGGTCAATTGCGGCGCGCTGCCCTCGGAGCTGATCGAGGCCGAGCTGTTCGGCGCCGACGCGGGCGCGTACACGGGTGCGGGCAAGGCGCGCGACGGCCGCTTCGAGGCCGCCGACGGCGGGACGCTTTTCCTCGACGAGATCGGCAACCTGCCGCCGTCGGGGCAGATGAAGCTGCTGCGCGTGCTCGAGACGGGGCAGTTCGAGCGGCTCGGTTCCGCGAAGACGCGCAAGGTCAAGGTCCGCGTCATCAGCGCCACGAATGCCGACATCCGCTCGATGATCCGCGCGGGCACGTTCCGCGAGGACCTCTACTACCGGCTCAACGTCATCGAGCTCGAGCTGCCGGCGCTCGCGGCGCGACGCGAGGACATCGTGCCGCTCGCCGGGCATTTCGTCGCGGGGCGGGCGGTCGTCACGTCCGCCGCGCAGGAAGCGCTCGCCGCGCACGACTGGCCCGGCAACGTGCGCGAGCTCAAGAACGCGATCGAGCGTGCGGTGCTGCTGTGCCGCGACCGCACGATCGAGGCCGGCGACCTCGGGTTGCCCGCGGCGAGGATCCGTTCTTCAGCCGCCGATGCGAACGAGCCCGATCGCGGCGCGATCGAGGCGGCACTGCTGCGCGCGCGCGGCAACGTCAGCCAGGCCGCAGTCGATCTCGGGCTGTCGCGCCAGGCGCTGTACCGTCGCATCGAGAAGCTCGGAATCGAACCGCCGGCGTGAGCGGCCGAGGTTCGCGTGGCGCGCCGCGGCGTCAGCTCGCGACGAAGGTGTGGACCTCGACGCTGCGCACCTGCGCATCGCACGCGATGCATCCCGGGAAGCCGGTCTCGGATTCGAGCTCCGCGAGCTGCCACGCGCTGCGCTCGCCGAGCTCGATCGGCACGGCGTAGAGCGCGATCCGGTCCGCGCGCGGCGAGAGCACGACGTTCGCGAGCCCACCCGCGATCCCGAGCCCCGCGGCCTTCAGCACCGCTTCCTTCGCGGTCCACAGCCTGAGGAATGCCCAGACGCGGTCGTCCTGCAACGCGATCCACGCGCGCTCGCTGTCGACGAACGCCCGCGATGCGAGCTCGCGGTACGGGCGCGGGCGGCGGTGCTCGATGTCGACCCCGATCCGCGTCGCCGCCAGCGCGAGCACGAGGTTCGATCCGGAATGCGACACGCTGAAAGCCGGCGCCAGGCTCGGCGCCGAGACGTACGGGCGTCCGCCCGGCTCGCGCGCGAGCTCGACCGTGTCGCTGTCGATCGCAAGTGTCGCCGCGATCAGTTCTCGCACGAGGCGCTGGCCGCGCGCCGTGACGGCGCGGCGGTCCGCCGGGTTCGACATGCCCTCGGGCGACGCGGCCGCGATCGACCAGACGACGACGCGCTCGGCATCGGGCGCATAGGCGCCCGGCTCGCCGCGCACGTCGGCCAGCGTCGCGCGGCTGCCCTGCTTGAGCTTGAGCGGCTGCGCGTCATCGGCCACGCTACGCGCAGTCCGGTCCGATCTTCGACTCATGAACGCTTCACTCGACCGCCCCCACGACACGCCTGGCGACACCGTTGCGTGGCTGGACGGCAATGATCCCGGGACGACGATCGCGATCGACCGCGGCCGCGCGGTTTCGCTCGCGGCGTTCCGCGACGACGTGTCCCGGCTGGCGGCGCAATTGCCGCCCCACGGGGCCATGGTGGACCTTTGCGAGGACCGCTACCAGTTCCTTGTAGCTTTCGCGGCGGCCGCTGTTCGCGGCCATCCCGTGCTGCTGCCGGGCTCGCGCGCGCCCGAGGTCGTCGCCGAAGCGCGTGCGCAGCACGCCGGCGCGTATCTCCACGATGATTCGATGCACGGGCTCGGCGGCGACGCGCGCGCGCGGCTGCCGGCCGGGCTGCCGGCGCGCCAGGTCGCGGCATACGGCTACACCTCGGGCAGCACCGGCGCGCCGAAGCGGCACGAAAAGACGTGGGGCGCGTTCGCCGCGACCACGCGGCTCAATGCCGCCGCGATCGTCGCGGCGCTTACCGAGCGCGGCATCCGCGAGCGACCGCAGCTCGTCGCGACCGTCCCGCCGCAGCACATGTACGGCATGGAGACCTCGATCCTGCTGCCGCTGCTCGCCGGCATGGCGGTGCACGGCGCGCGCCCGCTGTTCCCCGCCGACGTCGCCGCAGCGCTCGCGGAGCTGAGCGGTCCGCGCGTGCTCGTGACGACGCCGGTGCACCTGCGCGCGCTCGCGCATGCGCGAGTGACGCTGCCGCCGATCGCGCTTGCGCTGTCGGCGACGGCGCCGCTGCCGGTCGCGCTCGCGCGCGAGGCCGAGGCGGCGCTCGGCGCGCCGATCGTCGAGATGTTCGGCTCGACCGAGACCTGCGTCATCGCGACGCGCCGCGCCGCGCTCGAGGAGCCGTGGCAGGCGTACGACGGCGTCGCGCTCGATCCACGACCCGACGGCGTGCACGTCCACGCGCCGTGGCTGCACGAGCCGACGCCGTTGCTCGACCTCGTCGAGCTGCTGCCCGGCGGGCGCTTCGAGCTGCGCGGGCGCAACGCCGACCTGCTCGAGATCGCCGGCAAGCGCGCCTCGCTCGCCGACCTCACGCGACGTGTGCTCGCGATCGACGGCGTGCGCGACGCGGTGGTGTTCCAGCCGGACGGGGAGGGACCCGTGCGGCGCGTCGCGGCGCTGGTCGTCGCGCCGGGCCTCGCGGCGGGCGCGATCCTCGAGCGGCTGCGCGCCGCGACCGACCCGGCGTTCCTCCCGCGGCCGCTGGTGCTGGTCGATACGCTGCCGCGAAACGAGGTCGGCAAGCTGCCGCGCGATCGCCTGCTCGCCGCGCTCGCGCGCGGCACGCGCGAAGTCTGACATCGCTCCAAATAGTCCAGCGCACCACCCATGTCGTCAGTCCCGCTTGCGCGGGAATGACGGCCCTATGGCGCTCCGCGACGAGCGGACGGCGCGCTGTCGCGCAAGCCCGGGCTTCAGTCGCCCGGCGCGACGTGCACGGCGTCGATCTCGAGCAGCAGGTCGGCGCGGCAGATGTCGCCGCGCAGGTACAGCGGCGTGCAGCCTGGCGGCAGGCGCGACGTGAGCGCGGTGCGCACCGCCGCGTCGTCGGCCGGGTCGCGCACGTAGACCTTGAGCAGGCTTGCCGGCGTCAGGGCGGTCGGAATTTGCGCGTTCGATCGTGCCGCCGCTTCGCAGAGGCTCGTGAGGTTCGCGAGCGTTTCGTCGAGCTGCGCGAGCACGTCGCCCGCGTGGTTCGTCGCATGGCCGACGACGCTCGCAGTGCCCGACACGAGCAGGATGCGGCCGTCGAGCGTCATCGCGCGCGAGAAGCTCGGCGCCGCGGGTCCGTAGCGGCGCGGATAGCGATACGCGCTTTCCTGCCGCGGGTTCTCGACCGCGACGCCCGACGCGCGTGTCGCGATCCAGTAGAGCTGCAGCGTCGCGCGCCGGCCGGGCCGCCCGATCGCCGTCGCGGCGGGCAGGCGCTCCGGCGGATACTCGGCCGCGAGCGCGGCGGCGCGTCCGACGCAGAAGCGGCGATAGCGCTCGTCGTCGCCACTGCCCGAATTGATCGCGTCGAAATAGTTCCAGATCCGCACGAGGTGCGGGAAGCCGCAATCGCGCGTGAACTCGAGCATGCGCCGGTAGCCGCGGTCGGCTGCGGGCTCGATGCCGCCGTGGGCGTGTTCGTCGAGCTCGAGGCGGCCGAACAGGTGCTCACCGTCGTGCGCGTACCGGACCTCGCCGCTGCGCCCGCTCGTGACGGCTCCGCTGCCGCGCCACCATTCGCAGGTCGGTGCGTCGCCGATCGGCTGCAGCGCGACGGTGAACGCGCGCGCGTCGGGGTGCGCCGGCGCGTCGGCGCCGAACTGCAGGTACGCGAGCGTGTCCTCGGGCAGCGGCGCGGCGATGTCGAAGGGCGCGACGTAGCTCGTGCGCAGGGGTTTGCGGCCGGGCATGGGTTACGCCGGGTCCTGCGAGGTCGTGCCGCCGACGAACCCGCCGCGGCGCGCCCGGACGCGCCGGCGCCAGTCGCGCCACGCGGTCGGCCAGGCCGCGAGCGCGGTCGCGTAGTAGATCGCGCGAAACAGCTGCAGGCGGGCGCGCACGCGCGTTGCGTGCACGTCGCCCGCGAGCATCGAGATCACCGCCTGCTCGACCTGCCACCTGTTCGCCGGCTTCGCAAACAGACGCCGCATCGCGTCGGTGTTGAAGCGGTGGATGAACCACGAGAACGCGTCGAGGCCGCGCCGCACGTGGGTGGTGTATGCGCGCTGCAGCGCCGCCTCGCGCTGCGGGTCCGCGAGCGCGCCGGCAACGAGCTCCGCGGCCTGCTCGGCGCCGGACATCGCAAGATAGACGCCGCTCGAGAAGATCGGGTCGACGAACGCGCACGCGTCGCCCGCCATCACGTAGCGCGGACCGGCGATCCGCTCGCACGCGTACGAGTAGTTGCCCGTCGCGTGCAGGTTGCCGACCAGCGTCGCGCCCTGCATGCGCGCGGCGAGCGCCGGCACCGATGCGAGCGTCTTCGCGAGGAACGCCTCGTTGCGGCCGCGGCGCTCGCGCAGGTGCTCGGGGCTGCAGACCGCGCCGACCGACACGATCCCGTCGCGCAACGGGATCAGCCAGATCCAGCCGTGCGCGAACCGGTAGACGCTGACGTTGCCCGCATCCTCGCCCGGGCGGCGCTCGACGCCGCGATAGTGCGCGAACAGCGCCGCGCTCTGGTGCCGGCGGTCGCGGCGCACGAGCCCGAGCTGGCGCCCGAGCAGCGTGTCGCGTCCGCTCGCGTCGACGAGATAGCGCGCGCGGAACACGCGCTCGCCCGCGCCGCCGGCGGTGCGCGCGAGCACGCCGTCAACGCCCAGCTCGATCGAATTCGCCGTGGCGCATTCGTGCGCGTCGACGCCGGGCGTCGCCGCGGCGTGGCGGAACAGCATCTCGTCGAACTCGGCGCGCTGGACCTGGTATGCGTGCGGCCAGGCCGGGTCGAGCGCACGGTCGAAGCGGAACACGCTGTAGCCGCGGTCGTTGTCGGCGGGGAAGTCCGCGCCGGGCTTGCGCAGGCCGATCCGTTCGAGCGCCGGCATCAGGCCCAGGCGCTCGATGATCGGCATGTTCATCGGCAGCAGCGATTCGCCGATGTGGAAGCGCGGGTGGCGATCGCGCTCGAGCAGCGTGACGGAGAGCCCGCGGCGTGCAAGCAGGATCGCGGCGGTCGACCCCGCGGGGCCGCCACCGATGATGAGGACGTCGCTGTCGGGCTGCGGCGTGGCGATGTTCACGATGGACGGGACGGCGCGCTGCGCGGCGCGCGGAGCGGCACATGATATACACTCGCCGCCCCGAGGGGGACCCGGTCCAGATCCAGCGCACCATGCCAGCTACGCAGTCTCCGGCCGAGCAAGAGCTCGCCGCGCTCATCGTTTCAAGCCTCAACCTCGAAAGCATCAAGCCCGAAGACCTCGATCCCGACGCCGCGCTGTTCGGCCCGGAGCTCGGGCTGGATTCGATCGATGCGCTCGAGCTCGCGCTCGCGGTCTCGAAGCGGTACGGTTTCCAGATGCGTTCCGACAACGAGGACAACCGCCGCATCTTCGCGTCGCTGCGCGCGCTGTCGAGCCACATCGAGCAACACCGCACGGCGTGAAGGCGCTCGCGCTCGCGCTGGCGCTCGCGTATCCGTTCCTGGCACACGTCGCCGTCGTTCGTTCGGACCCCCGACTGATGGCAGCGGGCATCGCGGCGCTCGTGCTCGCACTGCTGCTGCCGGCGCTCGCGCGCGGGCGTCCCGCCGCATACGCCGTGGCCGCCGCCGTTGCACTGCTGCTCGCCGCGGCGCTCAAGCTCGACGCGGTCGCGTTCCTGCTTTACGTCCCGCCGGTCGCGTTGAACGCGCTCGCCGGCTGGGCATTCGCCCGCACGCTCGCACCCGGACGCACGCCGCTGATCGAGCAGTTCGCTCGCGTCATGCACGGCGCGCAGCCGCTCGATCCCGGTATCCCGGCGTACGCGCGCCGCCTCACGTTCACGTGGGCCGCGCTGCTGTTCTCGATCGCCGCGATCGATGCGGTGCTCGCGCTGCTCGCGGTCCCGGGCGGCGTGCTGGTTCGCGCCGGCATCGCGCCGCCGATCGCGGTGCCCCAGGCCTGGTGGTCGCTGTTCGCGAATTTCCTCGGCTGGCTGCTGATCGGGCTCCTGTTCGCGGGCGAATGGCTGCTTCGCAAGCGGCGCTTCCCGGTGCAGCCGTATCGCGGCTTCGGCGAGTACGCGCGCCGGCTCGCCGCGGTCGGCCCCGAGCTGTGGCGCGCGCGATGAGCGGGCCCGCGCCGCGCGCCTCGTTCCGCATCGAGCACGCGCACCCCGCGCTGCCGGGACATTTCCCCGGCGCGCCGATCGTGCCGGGCGTCGTCGTGCTCGAGCGCGTGCTCGAGGCGGCGCAGCTCGTGCTCGGTGGACACATGCGCCTGCGTGGCGTGCCGCAGGCGAAGTTCCTCGCGCCGCTCGAACCCGGCGTCGAGGCCGACGTCGTGCTGTCCGACGCGCCCGGCGGCGTCCGATTCGTCGTCAGCGTGGCCGGCTCGCCGATCGCGCAGGGCCTGCTCGAGCTCGAGGCTGCGCCGCGATGACGCGCTGGCACGAGCGCCCCGAAGGCGGCGGATTCGTCGCGATGTGGATGATGGTGAACCTCGCGCGCGGCGTCGGCCGGGGCGCCGTGCGCCTGCTGCTCTACCCGATCACGCTGTACTTCTTCGTCCGGCGCGGGCCGGAGCGTCGCGCATCGCGCGCGTACCTCGGGCGCGCGCTGGGGCGCCCGGCGCGCGCGCTCGACGTGATGCGGCACCTGCACTGCTTCGCGTCGACGATCCTCGACCGCGTGTTCCTGCTTTCGGAGCAGTTCAACAGCTTCCGCATCGAGAGCACCGGCCTCGTCGAGCTGCACGAGCAGATCGATCGCGGCAAGGGCCTCTTGATGCTCGGCTCGCACCTCGGCAGCTTCGACGCGCTGCGCGCGCTGAGCCGGCAGCGGCCCGACGTCAGCGTGCGCGTCGTGCTCGACGTCGGCCACAATGCCGCGCTGACCCAGCTGCTCGGCGCGCTGAACCCGACGCTCGCAGCGAACGTCATCGACGCGCGCATGGACGGCACCTCGGTCGTGCTTGCGATCAAGGAAGCGCTCGACCAGGGCGCCGTCGTGACGCTGCTCGCCGACCGCGCCGCGCCGGGGGAGACGACGGTCCCCGCGCATGTCCTCGGCACCGAGGCGCGCCTGCCGGCTTCGCCGTGGCTGATCGCCGCGGCGCTGAAGGTTCCGGTCGTGTTGTGCTTCGGCCTGTATCGTGGCGGCAACCGTTACGACCTGAAGTTCGAGGTCTTCGCCGAGTCGCTCGCGCTCGAGCGCCGCGGTCGCGAGCAGGCGCTCGCCGCCGTGGTGCAGCGCTACGCCGACCGGCTCTCCGCCCATGCACGCCTTGCGCCCTACAACTGGTTCAACTTCTATGATTTCTGGCAAACACCCGCACGCGCCGGCCCTGACGCTGATGCTGCTTCTGCTTCTGCTGCTGGCGTCGCTGCCGGCGCACGCGGCGAAGCCTGAGGTCGACGCGCTGGTCGCCAGGCTAGCGCGCCCGCCGGGCGCCGACATCGCGTTCGTCGAGGTGCGCTATTCGCACCTCGTCAAGCGTCCGCTGCGCTCGTCGGGCGTCCTGCGCCGCAGCGGCGCGACGCTCGAGAAGCGCATGCTGAAGCCGCGCCGCGAGCGCGTCGCGATCGACGCGAAGCATGCGGTGATCGAGCGCAACGGCGAGACGCGCCGCATCGCGCTCGCGCGCGCACCCGAGCTCGGCGCGCTGCGCGCGAGCTTCGCCGCGCTGATGGACGGCAACGCGGCCGAGCTCGACCGGCATTTCGAGACGAGCCTCGAGCGCGCGGGCAACGGCTGGACCCTGAAGCTCGTGCCGCGCGACGAAAAGCTGCGCCGCCGCGCGACGATCGAGATCCGCGGGGCTGCCGACGTATTGCGCTGCGTCTCGGTCGTGGAGCCCGACGACGACGCCAGCGTCATGGCGGTCGGCGTCGCGGCCGACGCCGTCGAGGGCGCACCGCCGCGCGCCGAGCTGCTGCGTCACTGCCGCGGCGGCGCATGACGCCGGCACGACGCCACGCCGCGGCGTTCGCGTGGTTTGCGGCGCTGGCGCTGCTCGCCGTGCTCGCGGCCCGCGAGCTGAAAATCGGCACCGACCTGCGGCTTTTCCTGCCGGCCCCCGGCAACGAGGCCGAGCGACTGCTCGTCGAGGAGATCGGCGACGGGCCGGCCGCGCGGTTGCTGCTCGTCGCGATCGAGGGCGGCGACGCCGCGCAGCGCGCCGACGCATCGCGCGCGCTCGCCACGGCGCTGCGCGGCGACGCGTCGTTCCGCCACGTCGCGAACGGCGAATCCGGCGGGGACGAGATCGACGAATCGCTGCTGCCGTACCGCTACCTGCTCACCCCGGCGTTCGACGAGCGTCCGCTCGACGCCGAACGGCTCGCCGACGAGCTCGCGGCGCGGCTCGACGACCTCGCGTCGCCGATCGGTCCCGCGATCGAGCCGTGGCTCGCGCGCGACCCGACCCTCGTGCTGATGGGGCTCGTCGAGCGCTGGCGCGGCAACGTCGAGATCGCGCTCGACGACGACGTGTTCGTGTCGCGCGACGGGAGCCGCGCGCTGCTCGCGATCGAGACCGCCGCGGCGGGATTCGACCCCGACGCGCAGGCCGCCGCGCTCGCGCGGCTCGACGCGGCATTCGCTGCCGCGTCGCCCACCGGCACGTTGCGCCTCGTCGTCTCCGGACCGGGCCG
>DATLNY010000284.1:0-6267 GCA_035536495.1 Candidatus Saccharimonadia bacterium
CGTCGTTGCACGCCCGCCGACCCAGGCCGCGCCGCCGTCGTAGCGCCCGACGATCCGCGCATCGTGGCCGATCTCGCGACCCTGGCTCACCGTGTAACCGCGTGCGAGCGGGCCGTCGGGCTCGCGCGCGGCGATGTACGCAGCGATCAGCCCGTTCGCGGCGCCGGACGCGGGGTCCTCGTCGATTCCGACGCCGCACGGGAACGCGCGCACGACGATGTCGTGGTCGCGTGCCGCCGCGCGCGCCCAGACGCACAGCCCAAGGCTGTCGCTGCTGTGGGCGAGCGCTGCGATAGCGGCGTGGTCGGGGCGCCACGCACGCAGGCGCGCGGCGTCGGCGAGCTCCGCGATCCACCACCGCCGGCCCCCCTCGACCAGCGCGGGCGGCAGCGTGCCGAGCGGCGCGCCGCCGAGCAACGGCGCGAGCGCTGCGCGCGCGGCGTCGCCTTCCTCGACGACGGACGCGGGCGGGGCGAGCAGGAACAGCTCGCGCCCCGGCCCGACGCTGTCGACGCGAACCTGGATGACGCCCGCGCCGCACTCCTGCCGCAGCACGCGTGCGACCGGCGCTGCGAGATCGCTCGCGAGCACGACGTGCGCGGTGCCGATCGTCGGGTGACCCGCGTAGGGAATCTCCCGCGTCGGCGTGAAGATGCGCACGCGATAACTCGCGCCGGGGGCGCGCGCGGCCTGCACGAACGTCGTTTCGACGAGGTCGGTCCACGCCGCGAACGCCTGCATGCGGGCATCCGGCCAGCCGTCGGCATCGAGCACGACGCCGAGCGGATTGCCGCCGCCGGGCGTGGCCGGAAACACGTCGACCTGGAAATAGCGGGGGCGCGAGCTCATCTCGCGAATGCTACGGGACTACGCGGGAAACGCGACTCGCAGGCGACCGCAGAAAAGAAAATGCCGCGGCGCGTTGGCGCCGCGGCATCGGATCACACTGGTATCACTCAGCGGCCGTCGCCGTCCGCGTCGCCCGGAAGGGCGCGTTCCACGTAGTGCCAGCCGTCCTTCACGGCGTACTTCGCCTCGTTCCACGCGAGCTTCGAATTGCCCTTCGTGGCTTCCCACTTGCGCTCGAGCTCGCTGTCGACCGTGTCGAAGTCCTTGCCGCGATACGTCGAGTACGAGTCGTAGCCGAGCTTGTACGCCGGCTCGTAATCGGTCCAGCCATACGACTTGTTGTAGTACGGCTGGGTCGCATGACGATCGCGCCAGTAGCCCGAATACTCGGTCGGGTTGACCGCTTCCGCGATCGAATCGCCCGCCTTCGCACCGCCGACACCGCCGATTACCGCACCGACCACGGCGCCGACCGGCCCGCCGACCGCGGCGCCGATGCCCGCACCCGTTACTGCGCCCGTCACGGCGCCGGTCGCGCTACCGATCGAGTGATCTTTCTTGACGTCAGTCATCGATATTCTCCAGCCCGTCGCCACCGAGCGAGCATGCTCAGCGGTGCGCGAACGCGCCCTGAACCGCGGGCGGGAATTGCTGTTCAGGCTGCATATCCAATCGATGCGTCAAAACGGCGCCTGGCACGCCGCGACCTCGCGGCGATAGGGATTGGTCATGCGCATCGCGCTTCGGTTTTCCATTGGTTTCGTCGCGACCTCGCTGCTTGCGCTGGCAGGCGCGGCACTCGCACAGTCGGGACGCTATTACGATCCGCCCTCGCGCGTCGCGCGCCTCGCGCACGCCGAAGGATCGGTGAGCTTCTCGCCGGCAGGCACGTCCGACTGGCGACGCGCACATCGCAATCGCCCGCACACCCGCGGCGACCGGTTGTGGACCGATCGCCGCTCGCGCGCGGAGCTGCAGCTCGGCGGCGCCGCGATCCGGCTCGACGAGCGGACCGGCATCGAGATCCTCGAGCTCGACGACCGGAACACGCAGATCGAGCTGTCGGAAGGCACGTTGAACCTGAGCGTGCGCCACATCGAACGCGGCCAGGTCTACGAGATCGCGACGCCGATGTTCGCGCTCGTCGTCGACCGTCGCGCGAACGTCCGGATCGACGTCGAGCCGCGCAGCGGCCGCACCGAGGTCGTCGTATGGGACGGCACGGCGACCGCATACGCCGAGCGCGGCCGGTTCGCGCTGCACGAAGGCGACGCGGTGCGGTTCTTCGACGAGACCCTGCGCGACTACGACTTCTTCGATGCGCGGCCCGACGGCTTCGACTCGTATGTCGATGCGCGCGACGCACGGCTCGATCGCTCGGGCTCGCTGCGCTACGTCCCGGCCGGCCTGATCGGCTACGACGATCTCGACGAATACGGCTCGTGGCGTGCGACGCCGGATTACGGCTCGGTGTGGTTCCCCTCGCGCGTCGGTGCGAACTGGCGCCCGTATCGCGATGGCCACTGGATCCACCAGGAGCCGTGGGGCTGGACCTGGGTCGACGATGCGGAGTGGGGATTCGCGACCTCGCACTACGGCCGCTGGGCGCAGGTCGACCGCCGCTGGGGCTGGATCCCGTCGCCCCGCCGCGAGCGCCCGGTCTACGCGCCCGCGCTGGTCGGCTTCGTCGGCAGCTTCGGCGCGGGCTCGCGCCAGCCGATCGGCTGGTTCCCGCTCGGCCCGCGCGAGGTCTACATGCCGTCGTACCGCACCAGCCGCGACTACTTCACGCGCGTCAACTACGGCAACACGACGTTCCAGGACCGCAGCTGGATCGACGGCGCGTATCGCGCGTACGACGGCGGGCGCGGTTATGCGACCGATTACCGCTACCGCAACCAGAACGACATCGTCTCGGTGCCGCGCGACGTGTTCGTGAACGCGCGGCCGGTTTCGCGCGCCGCCGTCGCGTACCGCGGCGACACGAGCGCCGCGGCGCAGCTCGATCGCATCCGCGACCTCGCGCCGGTTTCGGCGAGCCGCTACGGTGCCGGGGCGACCGCGACGAGCGCACCGCAGGGTGAGGTGTTCCAGCGCGAGGTGTTCGCGCGCCACGCGCCGGCGGCCGGCGCGCCGGTCGACTCCGGTGCGCGCGGTCGCGAGCGCGGCCTGGGCCGCGACAACGTCCGCATGATCCGCGGCGAAGGCCTGCCGGTGATCGCGCGTGATGCGCCGCGTACCGAGGGCAGCGCGGCGGAACTCGATCGCGGTATCGATCGCGGCGCTGACCGCGCCTCCGACCGCGCGATGGACCGTCGCGCCGATCCGGGCGAACGTGGGGAGGGCCGGGCAGCGGAACGCGCGCTCGAACGGCGCGCCGATCCGGGCGAACGTGGCGAGGGTCGTGCCGCGGAGCGTGCGCTCGAACGCCGTGCGGATCCGGACGCGGACCGTGGCGATCCGCGCGACGCGCGGGACGACCAGCGCGACGTCGAACAGGCCCGGCGAGAGGCCGAGCGCGCGCAGCGTGAAGGCGCCCGCGCGCAGGACGAGCGGCAGCGCGAACGCGACCATCAGGCGCGCGAGCACGAACAGGCGCAGCGCGAGGCCGAGCGCATCCAGCGCGAGCAGGAGCGCGCACAGCAGCAGGCCGAGCAACAGGCCCGCGAGCAGCAACGCGCGCAGCAGGAAGCCGAGCGCCAGCTGCGCGAACAGCAGCACGCGCAGCGCCAGGCCGAGCAGCAGGCGCAGCAGGAAGCCGAGCGCGCCGCGCGGGAGCAGCAGCGCGCGCAGCAACAGGCGCAGCGCGAGGCCGAGCAGCAGGCCCGCCAGCTGCAACAGGCGCAGGAGCAGGCGCAACGCGACGCCGAACAGCAGCTGCGCGAGCAGCAGCAGGCGCAGGAGCAGGCACAGCGCGAAGCGGAGCGCGCCGCCCGCGAGCAGCAGCAGGCGCAGGAACAGGCGCAGCGCGAAGCCGAGCGCGCCGCACGCGAGCAGCAGCAGGCGCAGGAACAGGCGCAGCGCGAAGCAGAGCGCGTCGCACGCGAGCAGCAGCAGGCGCAGGAACAGGCGCAGCGCGAAGCGGAGCGCCAAGCGCGCGAGGCGCAAGGTCAGCCGCAGGGCGAGGGCGAAGACGAGCGGGAAGGCCGTCGCCGCAAGAAGGACGAGCTCGACCGCGACGATGGCGGCACGCCCTGACGAGGAGATTCGTGTCGATGTTCGACCGGATCATCCGCGCCGGCTTCGAATAGGGATCCCGTGCACCGCAGCCGGCTCGCGGGCTTCATCATCGACTGCAACGGCGACGAGCTCGACGCCGCGGCCCGATTCTGGAGCGCGGCGCTGGGTATGGCGCCGCTCGAGCGCGAGCCGTCCTACCAGCCGCTCGACGCGTCGGCGCGCGACCTCGTCGTCGAGGTACAGCGCGTCGCGCACGAGAGCCGGGTCCACCTCGATATCGAGAGCGACGACGTCGAGGCGGAAGCCGAACGGCTCGAACGCCTCGGTGCGACGCGCGTTCGGAAGATCCGCACGTTCTGGGTCATGCAGTCGCCGACCGGGCAGCGATTCTGCATCGTGCGCGAGCGCCACGAGCTTGCCGGGCGGGACGGGACGAATACGTGGCCGTGAGCAGCCGCCCGCGCACCGCTACTCGATCGGCAGCGTGTCGACGACGCGGAACTGGTGGAACTCGGGAAACGCGGTGATCGCGTTGTTCGCGGCGCTCGTGCCGGTATCGGCGAGCACGCGCGCGACGGCGGCGACGACCGGCCCGGATTCGATCGCGCGATCGAGCGAGACGACGAACGTGCGCTCGCCGGGCATCGTCGCGAGCGACTCGACGAACACGCGCGTCGCGTCGCCCCCCGCGGCACGGCCGATCTCGGCGAGCAACTGTCGCGACACGGCGTTGATCCGCGCGTCGCAGTCGTTGTCGACGAGGATCGTCAGCGAGAACCCCTGGATCATCGCGGCCATCGGCTTATCCCCCTTCCGAGCATAATGATCGCACTGCCCGCGTTCCCGCGCTAGGAAGGGAACGCCGGGTCGAGCGCCCATTCGACCCGGTCGCACGCGAGGCCGTAGCGCGCGAAATGCCGATCGTGTTCCTCGACGGCCAGGTTCTGCGCATCGAACAGGCGCGCGATCATCTCGTCGGGGCGCTCCCGCACGAGCTTGTACGAGCGCGCAAACGGCGCATTGAGTCGCCACGACTCGAGTGAATGGCGCACCGTCGGGACGAACCCGAGCCCTTCCGGGTGTTCGGCGACCTTCTTGAAACGGCAATGCCAATACATCGTGGTGGCGGGATTCCGTTCCGCGCGCCCCGCGGTAGGCCGATTTTGCCCAAAATCCGCCCGCCGCGCCTCCTGCACCGCAGCGCGGCGCGCTCGGCGGTTTCGCCGGGTAGGCACGCAGCCGGGCACATCGGCGCCGCCTTAAACGCTACGCCGCGGTTCCGCATCCCAGCCGCTCACTCCAGGAGAATCGCCGATGCGCCCGTTGCCGATCGTCGTTGCGCTCACGCTGCTCGTCGCGGGACCTTGCGCCCACGCATGGGACGCCTGCGAATTCACGGCCCCCCGCACGCTCGACCTCGCCGCGAATGGCGTCGACACGCTCGTCGTGCGCGCGAAGGCGGGCTCGCTCGAGATCCGCGCCGCGGCGGGCGAGTCGATTGCCGCGCGCGGCACGGCCTGCGCAAGCGACGCGAAGTCACTCGAGGCGATCAGGCTCGTCCAGTCGCGCGAAGGCCGGTCGCTCGTGCTGTCCGTCGAGATACCGGAGGATTCCGGCGATGGCTGGAACAATGTCCAGCGCGCGCTCGACCTCGACATCACCGTGCCTGCGCGGCTTGCGTTGCAGGTGCAGGATTCGTCGGGCGACGCGACGATCCGCGGGGTCGCTTCGGTCACGGTCCAGGACAGCTCGGGCGACCTTCGCATCGACGCGATCGCCGGCAACGTCGTCGTCACCGACAGCTCGGGCGAGATCGACGTGCGTGACGTCGGCGGCGACGTGCGCATCCCGGCCGACAGCTCGGGCGACATCACCGCGCGGAACGTGCGCGGCACGGTCGAGGTCGAGCAGGACAGCTCGGGCTCGATCTCGCTGAGCGACATCGGCGGCGACGCGCTCGTCGGCGTCGACAGCTCCGGCGAAATCGAGTTCGCGCGCATCACCGGCAGCGCGCGGGTCGATCGCGACAGCTCCGGCGGGATCGAGGCCGACGACATCGGGCGCGACTTCGTCGTGCGTGCGGACGGCTCGGGCGGCATCTCGCACGACGGCGTGCGCGGCCGCGTCGACATTCCGCCGCAGGACTGACACACGGTTGCGCCGCGCCCACTTCGGGCGCGGCGCGGAATACCCGCGTCCGCGATCGCCCGCGACGCGCGCGGCCGAGGGCTGAGGAGG
>DATLNY010000285.1:0-2587 GCA_035536495.1 Candidatus Saccharimonadia bacterium
CGGCGCTCGCGCGCGCGTCGCTTCGGTCGCCGGCGCTGACGGACCTCGCGCATTACTCGGTCGAGCGCGACTCCTGAAATTTGGTTCTCCTCCCGACCGAGGGAATTGCGCACGGTCGGTCGGTCGCAGGCGCCGGGTGCGACCACGTCCGCAAGAAAAACGCGTGAGCGGCGGCTCAGCCGCCCGCGACGGTCATGCGGTCGACGAGGATCGAGCCCGTCAGGATATGCGAGCGAACGTCGACATCGGCACCGACCGCACGGATGTTCCGCAACATCGACTTGAGGTTGCTCGCGATCGTGACTTCCTCGACGGGATGGGCGAGTTCGCCGTTCTCGACCCAGTAACCCGCCGCGCCGCGCGAATAATCGCCCGAGACGATGTTGACGCCCTGGCCGAGCACCTCGGTCACGACGAAGCCCGTGTGCATCTCGCGCATGAGCTCGCGCAGCGACTTCCCGCCGGTGCCGACCTCGAGGTTGTGCACGCCGCCCGCGTTGCCGGTCGACTCGAGGCCGAGCTTGCGCGCGGAGTAGCTGCCGAGCACGTAGCGCGCGAGCCGGCCGTCCGTGACGAGCGGCGATTCGATCGTCGCGACGCCTTCGGCGTCGAACGTGCTGGAGCCCTGGCCGCGCTTGAGGTGCGGGCGCTCGACGATCTGCATCCAGTCGGGGAACACCTGCTGGCCGACCTGGTCGAGCAGGAACGACGCGCGGCGATAGATCGACCCGCCGCTGACGGCGCTGACGAAGTGGCCGATCAGCCCGCGCGCGACTTCCGGGATGAACAGCACGGGGCACTCGCGCGTCGAGAGCGCGCGCGCGCCGAGCCGCGCGGCCGTGCGCGCGGCGGCGTGGCGCCCGATCGCCTCGACGTCCTCGAGGTCGGACGGGGCGCGCACGCTCGAATACCAGTAGTCGCGCTGCATGCCCTGCTCGTCCTCGCCGACGAGCGAGCACGAGACCATGTGGCGCGTGCCGCGCTCGCGCCCGACGAAACCGTTCGTGTTCGCGTAGATCGACAGGCTCGCGCTGCTCGAGACCTGCGCGCCGTCGGAGTTCGAGATGCGCGGCTCGGATTCGCGGCCCGCCGCCTCGCACGCGATGCCGAGCTCGATCGCGCGCTCGGCCTTGAGATCCCACGGGTGCCACAGGTCGAGGTCCGGGAACTCGCGCGCCTGGCGCGATGCATCGGCGAGGCCGGCGCACGGATCGGGCTCGGTGTGGCGTGCGATCGCGCAGGCGTGCTCGATCGTCGCGGCGATCGAGTCGTGCGCGAGGTCTGCGGTATTGGCCGAGCCCTTGCGTCCACCGAAGTAGACCGTCACCGACACGCCGCGGTCGCGCGTGTGCACGACCGTCTCGACCTCGCCGAGGCGCACCGTCACGTCGATGCCGCGATCGACCGAGAGCCCGACCTCGGCCTCGCTCGCGCCTGCGCGGCGGCAGCCTGCGAGGATCTCCTCGGCGCGGGCCGCGAGCTCGTCGAGCTGGTCGCGGCTGTGGTCGTCCTCGTGCTTCAACAATGCGTTCAAGCGGTCCTCGGCGCGGCAGGTCGGCACAAGGCGTCTGGCCAGCCCGCGCTTGCGTCACAATCGTCGGAACGAGGTCCCGCCATGGGGCCCGGAAACCCGTGATGCAAGCCGACGAAACCGATTCTCCCGAATACGACGGCCCAAGTCGAAGCCAGCTGCGGCGCGAAGCGCTCGACGTGCTCGCGCTCGCGAAGGCGCTGGTCGAGCTCACCGACGCACGGCTCGATCGCGTGCCGCTTTCCGAAGACCTGCACGAGCTCGTCATCGAGAGCCGCCGAATCACCGCGAACATCGCGCGCAAGCGCCAGATGCAGTTCCTCGCGAAGCACCTGCGCCGTGCCGAGGACGAGCTGCCGGCGATCCGCGCCGCGATCGAGCAGGACCTCGGCGAGCGGCGCAGCGCCGCAGCGGGCATGCATCGCGCCGAGGCGTGGCGCGACCGCCTCGTCGCGGAAGGCGACGAGGCGCTGAACACCCTGCTCGAGTCGCACCCCGACGCGGACCGCCAGCGCCTGCGCCAGCTCGCGCGCCGCGCGCAGGACGAGCGCGACGCGAACAAGCCGCCCGCGGCGGCGCGCGAGTTGTTCCGCGCGCTGAGGATGCTGTTCGGCGCGTAGCGCTCGCGTGGCGGTCATGCCGCCGCGGTGCCGCCGACCGTCATCCCGTCGATGCGCAAGGTCGGCTGGCCGACGCCGACCGGCACGCTCTGGCCTTCCTTGCCGCAGACGCCGACGCCCTCGTCGAGCTTGAGGTCGTTGCCGACCATCGAGACGCGCGTGAGCACTTCGGGTCCGTGGCCGATCAACGTCGCGCCCTTGACGGGCTGCGTGACCTTGCCGTCCTCGATGAGGTACGCCTCGCTCGCGCTGAACACGAACTTGCCGTTGGTGATGTCGACCTGGCCGCCGCCGAAGTTGACCGCGTAGATCCCCTTCCTGACCGACGCGATGATCTCGCGCGGGTCGTGCGGACCCGGCTGCATGTACGTGTTCGTCATGCGCGGCATCGTCAGGTGCGCGAACGACTCGCGCCGGCCGTTGCCGGTCGGCGCGA
>DATLNY010000286.1:0-2757 GCA_035536495.1 Candidatus Saccharimonadia bacterium
CGTTTCGCGCCGTCGCCGAGCGGTCCGCTGCACTTCGGTTCCCTCGTCGCCGCGCTTGCGAGCTATTGCGATGCGCGGGCGCAAGGCGGCGATTGGCTGCTGCGCATCGAGGACGTCGACGAGCCGCGCAGCCGCCCGGGCGCCGAGGATGCGATCCTGCGCACGCTCGCCCGCTACGGCTTCGCGTGGGACGGTCCGGTCGAGCGGCAGTCCGCGCGCTCGGCGCGCTACGGGCTCGCGCTCGACACGCTGGTTCGCGGCGCGCATGCGTATCCATGCGCCTGCACCCGCAGCGAGCTCGACCTCGCACCGACCGGCGCGGGCGGCGAGCGCGTGTATCCGGGGACGTGCCGCGATGGCATCGCCCCCGATCGCGAGCCGCGGCGTCGTGCTTGGCGAGTGAAGGTCGGCGACGCGACGATCGCGTTTCGCGACCGGCTGCAGGGCGCGCAGTCACAGAAGCTGCAGACGGACGTCGGCGACTTCGTCGTCCGGCGCTCGGACGGGCTCTTCGCCTACCAGCTCGCCGTCGTCGTCGACGACGCGGAGCAGGCGATCACCGACGTCGTGCGCGGTGCCGACCTCCTGTCGTCGACGCCGCGCCAGATCCATCTGCAGCGCCTGCTCGACACGCGCACGCCGGCCTATCTCCACGTGCCGGTCGCGATCAATGCGGCAGGCGAGAAGCTCTCGAAGCAGACGCGCGCGCTCGCGCTGCCGGACGATCCGTTGCCGCCACTCCTGGCCGCCTGGCGCTTTCTCGACCAGCCCGCTCCACGCGACGCACCGCGCGACACCGTCGCGTTCTGGCAGCACGCCTTCGCGAACTGGGCACCGACGCGACTGCCGCCGGTTCGCATGCTGCCCGCGCCTGCGCGCTTTGCCGGATAGCGCGACACGCGGGTGCGCGCGAGCGGAATCGTATAATTCCGCATGACCACGCTCGTTGCCGTTCGCAAGAACGACCAGATCGCCATCGCCGCCGATTCGCTCACGACGTTCGGCGACGTCCGGCTCGCCTCGCATCACGACCGCAGCTTCGACAAGATCGTCGCCTATCGCGGCAACTACATCGGTCTGTGCGGCTCCGCCGCGCACCAGCTCGTCTTCGAGAGCCTGCTCGCGAGCGGCGAGGTCTACGACTTCGGCTCGCGCCTCGCGATCTTCGAGACGCTGCGCAAGCTGCATCCGATCCTCAAGGACCAGCACTTCCTGAACCCGAAGGAGGAGGAGGACGACCCCTACGAGTCGACGCAGATCACCGCGCTGGTCGCGAACCCGAACGGCATCTTCGGCGTCTACTCGATGCGCGAGGTGTTCGAGTACACGCAGTTCTGGGCGGTCGGGTCGGGCAAGGAGGTCGCGCTCGGCGCGATGTACGCGCTGTATTCCCGCCTGGAGACTGCGGCGGACGTCGCGCGCGCGGGGATCGAGGCCGGGGCCGCCTTCGATCGCAATTCCGCGCTGCCGATGACGCTGTATACGGTGAAGGCGAAGTGACCGCACGCGCGGACGTCCGCAGCCGCGCGCATGCGGCCGATACGCTTTCGCGATTCGTGTTCGAGGACGCGGCGCTCCGGGGCACGCGCGTGCGGCTTTCCGAGACCTCGCGCACGATCCTCGAGTCGCACGATTACCCGCCTGCGCTGCGGCGCGTGCTCGCCGAGCTCACCGGCGCGGCGGCGCTGCTTGCGGCGGCGCTCAAGTTCGACGGGCGGCTGTCGGTGCAACTGGTCGGCGACGGCCCGGTGCGGCTCATCGTCGTCGAGTGCAACGCGAGCCTCGCGTTGCGCGCGACGGCCCAGTGGGACGACCCGCGGGTGCGGTCGCTGCCCGACGACGCGACGCTCGACCGGCTGGCGGGCGGCGCGCTGCAGTCGCGCCTCGCCATCACGCTCGATCCCCGCAAGGGCCCGCTCTACCAGGGCATCGTCGAGCTCAGGACCGCGTCGGTCGCGGCGACGATCGAGCACTACCTGTCGGCGTCCGAGCAGGTCGCGAGCAAGCTCGCGCTGGTCGTCGATGACCGCGACGTTGCGGGCGTGCTGCTCCAGCGCCTGCCGGCCTCGGGGCCAGACGACGATGCGACCTGGGCACGCGCGAGTGCCGCGCTCGACGCGGCGACGCTCGACGCGCTGCTGCGTGCGACCAGCAGCGACGATGGCCTGGCGACGCTCTTCGCGCAGGACGACCTGCGCGTCTTCCAGCCGTCGACGCCGCGCTTCGAGTGCTCGTGCTCGCGATCGCGCGTCGAGGGCGCGCTTCGCATCGCGGGACGCGACGAGATCGAGGCCGCGCTTCGGGACGACGGCGAGGTCGAGGTCGTCTGCGAGTTCTGCGGCTGCGAGTACACGTTCGCCCCCGGCGAGGCACGCGCGCTGTTCGAGGGCGGGAGCGACGGCGCTCCGCCCACACGCCACTGATGCCGCTCCACGTCCCGCCCGCGTTCGCCGTCGAGGACCGCCACTCGCTCGATCAGCTCGTCGACGAGCATCCGTTCGCGACGCTCGTCACGCCTGCCACGCCCGAGCCGCACCTCTCGCACGTTCCGCTGCTGCGCGAGCCCGGCAGGGACGCGCTCGTCGGCCACTTCGCCCGCGCCAACCCCCACTGGCAGCACGCCACCGGCACGACGTCGATCGCAATCTTCCACGGACCGCATGCCTACGTGTCGCCGACGTGGTACGCGCAGCCGGTCGACGCGGTGCCGACGTGGAACGTCGCGACGGTGCACGTTCACGGACGACTCGAGCTGTT
>DATLNY010000287.1:0-6601 GCA_035536495.1 Candidatus Saccharimonadia bacterium
ACGACGAGGATGTTCGCGGCGGACATGGGCACCGTCGGTGGCGAAGAATGCGCGTTGCGAAAAAGCGACGCGGCATGTTGGACGCAGCGCGGATGGACTGCAAGCCCCGGCGGCTCAGAGCGCCGCGGGCGTCACCCCGCGTGCGGCGAGGAAACCCTGCGCGAGCCGCGCGAACGGCGCCTGTGCGAGCCCGAGGTCCATGACGGCCAGATCCGGCCGTAGCCAGCGCGCCGCGAGCAGCGCGGTCGAGGCTTCGCCGAGCACGACGCCGCCCCGACGCAGGCGCGTGAACGCCAACTCGGCCGGCAGGCCGTGCGGCAGCAGCCGCGCGCCCGCGCCTTCGAGTGACAACGCGTCGCGCTCATCCTCGCGCGGGTGGTACTTGACCGCGACCTCGCGCTCGGCGCCGAGACGCGCGAGCAGTGCGCGCAGTCGCTCGCCGGGCGCACCCGTGTGCCGGAACAGTCGCGTGTGCGGCAGCAGCACGAGCGCGTCGCAGCGAAAGCCGCCCCATTCCGGCGCCAGGCTGCGCCACGCATCGCGCGAGAGCCGCGCGAGCGCGCGCTGCGCGAAAATCGCGGGATCGAGCGCGCGCCGCTCGCGCGACGGCTCGTGGTCGACCGCGAGCGGCGGATACGCAAGCCGCGCCTCGCAGATGAAGCGCGACGTGCCGACCTGCGCGAGGCTCTGCCACCAGTCGCCGTAGAGCCGGCGCTTGAGGAACTGATCGATGCGCCGCGCCCATGGACGCTGGTGCGCATCACCGAGATACGTGAAGAGGCCGTCGTCGAGATACACGCCGGGCTTCGCACGCCGGCCGGCGGCGAGGTGCAGCGCGTATTGCGTCTCGGGCCGCCGATCGTTGCCGACGAACACGCGCTCGGGCAGCAGCGCGAGATCGAGCGCGCGCACGCGCGCGAACGCCTCGGCGCGCAGCGCCCGCTTGACGCGTTCGCGCTCGAGCCGGCGCTTCACGCCGCGCAGCTCGGAGGCGCGCGCGGCGCGCGCTTCGCTCGCGCGGCCCGGCACAAGCTCGACCCGTGCGAACGGCGTGTCGCGCCAGCTCGAGAGCAGCGTGCGCCAGCGCGCTGCGTCGTCGTAATCCTCGATCAGCACGAGCCCGCTGCCGGGACTTTCGGCGCGCGCGATTCCCGCGGCGAGCAGCGCGGTCAGCGGGGTCGAGGCGAGGTAGAGATCCGGCATCGGCCCTAAACTACCGGGATGCCCGAGCCGATGCGCATCTTCTGCGGCGCCGACCGCAGCCAGCAGCTGCCGTTCGAGGTGCTCGCGCATTCGATCCGGCGCCATGCATCACGCGCCTGCGACATCCGCACGATCGACAACGCGCTCGCGCCGCCGGTGAGCGATCCACGCCACGCGCCGTACACCGAGTTCTCGTTCGGGCGCTTCGCGATACCGGAGCTTTGCGGCCACGCGGGACGAGCGCTCTACATGGACTCGGACATGCTCGTGTTCCGCGACATCGCCGAGGCCTTCGACGTGCCGTTCGACGGCGCGAAGATCCTGATCGAGGCGGGCTCGCGCGACGCGCGCGACCGCGGCAAGCACGCCGCATTCATGCTGCTCGATTGCGCGCGGCTGCCCTGGCGCGTCGCCGAGATCGTCGCGGGGCTCGGGACGCGTTACGACTACAACGAGCTGCTCTCGCTCGATCCGCTCGTCGCGCCGGGCGAGATCGCCGAGCGCATCCCGGCGGGCTGGAACTCGCTCGACGCGTTCGATCCCGCGACGACGCGCAACATCCACTACACCGAGATCCGCACCCAGCCGTGGGTCGACGCGACGCACCCGCAAGGCGGGCCGTGGGTGCGCGAGCTGCTCGCGATGCTCGGCGCCGGCGCGATCGACGCGCAGCGCGTGCGCGAAGAAGTCGAGCTCGGGCACGCGCGGCCGTCGCTGCTGATCGAGCTCGGGATCGAGCCGGGCGCGGCCGACCCCGCGAGCCTGTCGGCGCACGACCGCGCCGCGGGCTACGTCGCACACCGCACGCTGCTCGAGCGCTTCGCCGCGCGCAAGCGCGCCGCGCGTCTCGCCGAGCGCGATGCGGCGATCGCGCGGACGCCGTGGCTCGCGCCGTGGTACCGCCTGCGTCACGCGATCCGCGGTTGAGCAGGGCACCCCGCTCGCGTCATCCCGGCGAACGCCGGGATCCAGCGCCTCGTCAGTCGTATCGCTGTCCCGAGCGAGTTTCGCGACCCGCGAGCGCGTTTTTCAAACGCTTCCAGGCGCGCCGCAAGCCGCGTGTACGCAGCTGCCGCGCGCGCAGGTCGAACAGCGGCACGGCGATCTCGCCGACGAGGTTGAAGAAGTAGCGCGTGTTCGGCGTCACCTGTCGCGGCGTGACGCCGTGCAGCGCCTCGAGCGAGTTCAGGAACAACACGAACGTATTGCCGCGGTACGGCACGGTTCGCGCGAGCACGACGTCGTCCGGCGAGATCTCCGCGCCGTCGAAGCGCGCCGCGCGATTGCGATAGCCGTAGAGCTCGAGCTCGCCCCCGATCGTGTCGGCATCGGCCGGCGGACGCAGGTAGTAGAGCCCCGCGAACAGCTTGTTGGGCTTGTCGACGTGCGGACCGCGCACCGACGACGGCGCCGAGACGACCGGCGTATTGAGGCAGATCTGCGCGTCGAGCAGCACCTCGGCGTGCTCGAACGTGTCGCGCCGCCGCAGGCCCGCGCGCCACTGCGCGATCGGCTTGCCGATGCGCGCCTCGAGGTCGGGATAAGCCGCGCGGATGTCGTCGGCGAGTGCTGCGAGCACGCCGTCGAGGAACTCCTGCGAGACGTGCGCGGCGACGAACTCGCGCCAGCGCACATCGAGCGCGGGATCCGCGAGTGCCTCGCGCGCCGACCAGCTGTAGCGCCGGTTGTCCCCGCAGGCGCCACCCTGCATGACTTGCGCCGCCGGCGGGAACGCCGCGACGAGCGACTCGAACGCCTCGCGCGGCAACGCGTCGGTCACCGCGTAATGCGGAAACGGCGTCGCGGCGTGGTGCGCCGGCGCGAGCGATTCGGCGAGGTTCATGGCGCGATTGTAGGGCGGCCCGGCTTCAACCCGTGCTCGGCCCAGGTCGCGCGATCACGCTTCGTTTCGGCGCGGATCGCGCGGTTGCGCGCGATCATGCCGGGCTCGACATAGCCGCGATCGTGGTCGAGGTGGACGACGATCGCCCGGTAGCGCACGCGTTTGCCGCGGACGCCCGCGTGCTCGAGCCGCTCGCCGAGCTCGCGGTCCTCGCCGCCGTACTGCATGCGCTCGTCGAAGCCGTTGACGCGCTCGATATCGCGCCGCCAGCCCGAGGCGTTGTGGCCGTTCCAGCTCGCGCGCGCGGGCGTCAGCACGTCGAGCGCGCGCGCGATCGCGCCGCGCGCGGCGAGCTTCCACAACTTGTGGTCGCGCGGCGTGCCACGCGCGACGAGCCAGCGCGGATCGAACACGCGGCCGGCGGCGACGTCGTCTTCGGTGATCGCGTCGGACACGCCGCGCGGCAGCTTGAAGTAGCCGCCGGACAGGAACCGACCCGATTGACGCATTTCGAGATGGGTCGCGACGAAATCGGCGCGCGGAATGCAGTCGCCGTCCGAGAACACGAGGTACTCGCCGCGCGCCGCCTCGATCGCGCGGTTGAGGATCGTGCACTTGCGAAAACCGTCGTCGGGGTGCCAGACGTGCTCGAGACGGAACGGCAGCGACGGTGAAAGTGCCTCGAGCATCGCGCGCGTGTCGGCGCGCGAGCCGTCGTCGGCGACGACGAGCTCGAAGTCGCGCGTCGCCTGCGCGGCGTAGCCGGCGAGCGCCTTGCGCAGCCAGGCGGGGTGGTTGTACGTCGAGACGATGACGCTCGCGGCGGGGCTCACGTCGGCGCCACCGCTTGCGCCTCGTCGCCGGGCGGCTTCGACGCGCCGTCGGCGCAGCGCGGCACGACCGCGTCGTGCCGCACGAGGAACCACGCGCGCCGGTTCGATACGCCGACCACCTGTGCGCGCGTGCGATCGATGCAGCGGCCGAACGCGTCGTCCTGGATGAACAGCCAGCGCTGCGCGGGCGCCTCGGCGAGCCAGCGCAGCGCGGCCTCGCGCTGTCGTTCGGGCGGCTGCGTGAAGCCGAAGTCCGTCACCGCACGGCCGGCGTGGAGCAGGTTCTGTTCCTTCCACGCGACGAGCCCGAGCTCGGCGTCGGGCCCGATGATCTCGCCGGCACGCACCATCACGGCGCGTCCCGAGCGCGCCGCATCGAGCATCGGGTAGCCCCACAACCCGTAGAGCAGCCACAGCGCGGCGGTGAACCCGAGCCAGGCGAAATGCGCGCGACGCGGCCGCGCCGCGATCGCGGCGGCGAGGCCGGCGACGCCGATCGCAAGCGTCAGCCACCACGGCGCGATGCCACGCTCGGCGAGTATCTTCTCGGCGAACTCGTTCGCCGCGAACAGCGCGTAGAGCGACAAGCCGACGAGCGCTGCCGAGATCGCCGCGGCCGTGCCCCACAGCAGCAGGCGGAAGCCGCGCACGCGCACGAGGCCCGGCAGCAGCGGCGCGAGCGCGACGACGAACATTGGCAGCGCCGGCAGGATGTAGACCTCGCGCTTGCCGGGCGTCAGCGAGAAGAACACGACGACGAGCGCTGCCCACGCGAGCGGCAGCAGCACGCGCGCGTCGTGGCGTTGCGACAGCCGGCGCCGCCACGCGCCGATCGCCCACGGCAGCGCGAGCGACGCGGGAATCCACATCAGCGCGATGACCGGCACGAAATACCAGAACGGCTGCGCGTGGTGCCACGACGCGGCGTAGCGCTGCGCGGTCTGGCGGACGAGGAGCTCGCGCGCGTACGCGTCGTAGGCAGGATCCCCGGCGAGCTTGACGGCGAACAGCATCGGCACGAGCCACAACAGCAGCGGCAGCACGAACATCACGGGACCGAGCGCCCAGCGCCAGTCGCGCCAGCGCACGCGCGTGATGTGCCGCCAGCGATAGAGCCGCGCCCACGCGTACGGCAGCAGCACGAGCAGCGACAGGAACCCGACGCCCTTCATCGCGACCCCGGCGCCGGCTGCTGCGAAACCGAGCGCGTACCAGCGCCAGTCCGGCCCGAGCAGCAGATGCCGCAGCAGGCCGTACATCGACAGCGTCACGAGGAACGTCACGCTCGCGTCGATCTGCGCCGCGCGCGCCTGGAACGCGAACAGGATCGTGCTGCCGAGCATCAGCATCGCGTACGTCGCCGCGCGCCGCGTCGACAGCCGCCGGACGAGGTCGTACACCAGCGCGAGCGTCCCGAGCGCCGCTGCGAGCGACGGCAGCAGGAACGCGACGCGCCACGCGCGCACGACGAGGAACGACAGCGCCTGCAGCCACATGAACAGCGGCGGCTTCTCGGCATACAGCTCGATGCCACGCTGCGGGAACAGCCAGTTGCCGGTCTCGACCATCGTGCGCGCGATCAGCGCGAAGCGCGGCTCGTCGGCCGGCCACGGATCGCGCAGCCCGAGCCCCGCGGCGAGCACGATCGCGATCGCGCCGAACGCGAGCCAGAACTCGCGCCGGCGCCGTTCGGTGACGGGGCGCGCGACCGCGTCGCTCATTCGAGCGGCAGCCGCACGGTGAACACCGCGCCGCCGCCGTCGCGGTTCTCGGCGCGCACCGTGCCGCCGTGCTCCTCGACGATCTTCTTGACGATCGCGAGCCCGAGCCCGGTGCCGCGCGGCTTCGTCGTCGTGTACGGCTCGAACCACGAGTCGTCGAAGTCGCGTGGCAGCCCCGGGCCCTCGTCGGCGACCGCGAGCTCGGCATGCGCGCCGTTCGCGCAGGTCGCGACGCTGAGCGCCGTGCGCCCGGTCGCGCCGTTCGCCTCGATCGCGTTGGTGAACAGGTTGTGCAGCACCTGCCGGATGCGATCGGCGTCGGCGCGCACCGGCGGCAGCGATGCGAGCGTGCGGTGCGGCACGACCTGGCCCGCGTGCTCGTAGAGGTCGAGCACCTCGTCGACGAGCTCGTTGAGCGCAAGCGGCACGCGCTTCAACTGCGGGGCGCGCGCGTATTCGCCGAACGCGTTGACCATGTGCTTGAGCGCTTCGACCTGCGCGACGATCGTGCGCGTCGACTTCACGAGCACCGCCGCGTCCGCATCGTCGAGCTTGCCGGCGAGGCGATGCTCGAGCCGCTCCGCCGCGAGCTGGATCGGCGTCAGCGGGTTCTTGACCTCGTGCGCGAGACGCCGCGCGACCTCGGCCCACGCCGCGTCGCGCTGCGCCTGGAGAAGATGCGTGACGTCGTCGAAAACCACGACGTATCCGGTCTCGGCGCCCGGCGTGAGCCGCGTTCCGCGCACGAGCAGCACCTGCGTGCCGTCTCGCGCCTCACGCCCGATCTGCCGCTCCCACTCCGCGGTGCCCGGCGCTTCGAACGCGCTCTTCAATGCTTCGGTGAGCGGCGCAAGCGACGGATCGAGCGCGTCCCACGCGCCGAGCTCGCGCCCGACGAGCGGCGAGCAGTCGAGCCGCAGGATGTGGTGCGCGCTGCGGTTGGCCGAGCGCAGGCGCTGCTGGTCGTCGAACGCGAGCACGCCGGCCGAGAGGTTCACCAG
>DATLNY010000288.1:0-3391 GCA_035536495.1 Candidatus Saccharimonadia bacterium
CTTGCCACGGGCGCCGTCGCGTGCGCGCTGCCCGCGTGGCGCGCGGCGCGCACGTCGCCGACCGAAGCCCTGCGCCACGCATGACATGAGGATCGATCGATGATCACGCACGAGCTCAGGGGCGCCTGGCGGCGCGTCGCGGCACGTCCCGGCTACGCGCTGCTCTCGATCGTCGTGCTCGCGATGGGGCTCGGCTCGACGCTGTTCCTCCTCGGCATCATCAACGGGATGATGCTGAAGCCGCTGCCGTTCCCGCATGCCGAGCGGCTCGTCACGGTCGGGTACCTCCCGGTCGGGGAGACGCAAGGCATCAACGGCCTCGACGCCGACGACTACCTCACGCTGACGCCGGCGCTGAGGAGCTACGACGCGCTCGGCGCGTTCACGACCGCGACCGTGAACCTCACGCGCCGGGAGGGTGCGACGCGCTACCAGGGCGCGCTGATGACGAAGGACGTGCTGCCGATGCTCGGGGTCGCGCCGGCGCTCGGCCGCGCGTTCTCCGCCGCCGACGACCGGCCGGGCGCGCCGCTGACCGTGCTGCTTTCCGACCAGGTCTGGCGCAACGACTTCGGCGCTGATCCGACGGTCGTCGGCCGCGCGATCCGGGCGAACTCCCAGCCAGCGACGATCATCGGCGTGATGCCGCCGAAGTTCGCGTTCCCGTTCCGCGAGGAAGTCTGGCTTCCGCGCCGCGCCCGCGCCGGGGATGAGTTCGGGGCCGACGTCATCGCGCGGCTCGCGCCGGGCGTCACGATGCAGGCCGCGCGTGCGGAGCTCGAGTCGGTCGGGCTGCGGCTCAAGAACGAGCTTGCCGGCATGCGCGGCGACCAGCGCCCGGTCATCAAACCGCTCGCGACGCGGTTCGTCGGCGAGGGAGGCAAGAAGCTCCTCTGGATACTGTTCGCGACGAGCCTGCTCGTGGTGCTCCTTGCCTGCGCGAACGTCGCGAACCTCACGTATACGCAGACGCTCGCGCGGTCGCGCGAGCTCGCCGTGCGCAGCGCACTCGGCGCCGATCGCGGGCGGCTCGTGTTCGCGCTGATCGTCGAGACGTTCGTGCTGTCGGCGTTCGCGGCCGGGATCGCGCTCGTGCTCGCGCACTTCGGCGGCCGCTGGATCATGGACGCGCTCGTCGCGGCCGAGGACCAGCCCGGCTACTTCATCAGCTTCGGCGTCGACTGGCGCATGGGCGGCTATGCGATCGCCGCCGCGCTCTTCACGACCGTTGCGGCCGGGCTCGTGCCCGCGCTTCGCGCGACCGGTAGCGGCGTGCAGGGCGCGCTGCGAGACGGCGAACGCAGTGGCGGTCGGGGGTTCGCGCGGGCCGCGCGTACGCTCGTCGTCGCCGAGATCGCGATCACGTGCGTCGTGCTCGTCAGCGCGGGCATCTTCATCCGGGCGCTCGACCGCATCGTCGCGTTCGACTTCGGCACCGGCGCCGATCCGTCGCAGGTGCTGACCGCGCGGATCGGGCTGTTCCCGGAGGATTTCCCGACGCCTGCCGCGCAGCTTGCGTTCTATCGCCGCGTCGTCGATGCCGTCCGCGCCGATCCCGCGGTCGAGTCGGCGAGCATCGCAAATGCACTGCCGGGTACCGCGTCGAGCGGGCAGGATGCGGTCGAGGCGATCGGCGAGCCGAAACCCGCGCACGGCCATCCGCTCGCCTACCTCGGACAGATCGACCGTCATTTCGCCGAAACCTACGGCATCGAGCTGACCGCGGGCCGCAACTTCGACGAGCGTGACGTCGAGGGCGCCGAGCCTGTCGCGATCGTCGACCGCAGGCTCGCCGAGACGCTCTGGCCGGGCCGCGACGCGCTCGGTCAGAAGCTGAAATACGCGCCCGACGACCCGGAATCGAAGGTGCTGACCGTCGTCGGCACGTTCGAGCCGGTGCTCCTCGAGGACGTCGACGATGCGCACCGGCCCGCGCTGTTCGTGCCGCTCGAGCAGACCGGGTCGCGCTTCGTGACGATCGCGGCACGCGTCCGCGGCGACCCGCTCGCGTTCGCGCCGCGGCTCGCGGAGCTCGTGCGTGGCCAGAACGCCGACACGCCGATTTACTGGGTCCGCACGCAGGAACGCGCGATCGAGATGGCGCGGATCGGCCCGGTCCTCATCGCGCAGGTGTTCTCTGGCGTCGGCCTGCTCGCGCTCGTGCTCGCCGCGGTGGGGCTGTACGGCGTGCTGTCGTTCGCCGTGACGCAGCGCACGCGCGAGATCGGCGTGCGCCGCGCCGTCGGCGCATCGCAGGCCGCGGTCGTCAGGACCGTCGGCGACCGGATCCTCTTGCAGCTCGGGATCGGACTTGCGATCGGCTGCGCGATCGCGTGGCCGTGGTCGTCGCTGCTGCTCGACACCGCGATCGAGGCACAGCGCGAGCCTGCGACGTTCCTCGTCGCGATCGGAACGATCGTCGTCGCCTCGCTGCTCGCCGCGGTCGTGCCGTTGCGACGCGCCTTGCGCGTCGATCCGCTCATCGCGCTGCGGCACGAGTGAGGGCGCACCGATGAACGCACTGCGCCATGAGTTGCCTACCGCGATGCGCCGGCTTGCGCGTGCGCCGGGATTCTCGTTCGCGGTGGTGTCGTTCCTCGGCCTCTCGATCGCGGCGCTGCTCGCGGTCGCCGCGGCGGTCTACGGATTGATGCTGCGCCCGTTGCCGTACCCCGACGCGGAGCGCCTCGTCGACGTCGGCGGCCAGTCGCGCGCGATGAGCTTCTCGCTAGGGCTTTCGGCGCCGCTGATCGCCGAGCTCGACGAAACCTACGATGGCCTCGTCGCCCTCGGCGCGTGGGAGCGCCGGCGTGGAGAGGAAGGCCTCGAGCCGACTGCCGTCCAGCCGGGCGTGCTCGCAGCGCTCGGCGTCGCGCCGCGCCTCGGCCGTGCGTTCGAGGACGCGACGATCGCGTCCGACGAAGATGCGATCCTCATTTCGGAAGGCCTGTGGGCGTCGCGATTCGCACGCGATCCTGGGGTGCTCGGACAGTCGATCGATTACGCCGGGCGCGAGCGGCGCATCGTCGGCGTCATGCCGGCGGCGTTCCGGTTTCCCGACGGCACCGCGAACGCCTGGTTGCCGTTGCATCTCACCCCGGCCGACACCGCGCCGCAGAACGCCCAGGTGTTCGGCGGGCTGCAGGTCGTCGCCCGGCTCGCGCCCGATGGATCGGTCGCGGCGCTCGATGCCGCGCTGCAGGCGCGCTACGGCGACGACGAGCGCATCGCGGGAATCCGGGAGCACATGAAGCTCGTGTTCGAGGCGAAGCCGCTGCGCGAAGCGCTCGCCCGCGGCAAGTCGGAGCTGGTGGTCCTGCTCGGCATCGCGGTCGCCGTCGTGCTGCTGACGACGCTCGCGAACCTCGCGAACCTCTGGCTCACGCGCGCG
>DATLNY010000289.1:0-4516 GCA_035536495.1 Candidatus Saccharimonadia bacterium
GAGCGGCGCTTCGATCGGCGCGCCCGGCGGCTCGTTGCCCGGTGACTGTGCGGCAGGCTGCGGTGCCGCTGCGCGCGCGGCATCGGCGGGCGGTGCCGCGTCCGGCGTCGTGGGGGCCGCGGCGGCCGTCGTCGCGGAGGCACTCGAAATCGCGGCCGCTGCGCCGCCGTCGTCCGTATTCGCAGCTGGCGTCACCGCGCGCGCGGCATGGTCCGCAGCGGCCTTCGCCTGCATCGAGTCGATCCACGCGTTCGCGACCGCTTCGTCGAGCGACGCCGAGAACGTCGCGTAGTCCTTGCCGTCGAGCGACCACGCCTTCGCGTCGATCGCGACGCCCTCGAACGTCGTGTAGCGCACGTCGTAGACCTTCGCATCGTCCGGCTCGATCCTGTCGGCCTCGACGACGTCGTCGAAGCGCAGGCCCGACAGCACCGATGCGAGCCCGTTCGCGACGAACTCCGACGACAGCTCGCGCCCCTTCGGCACGTCCGCGACCTGGTAGTTCGGGGATGCGGATTCGGTCTTGAACGCGCGCAGCACCTTGCCGGCGTGCGTGACCTCGACTTTCGCGATGCGAGTCGACGAAACGTCGAGCAGGTCGCGCTGCAGCCAGTTCGACGCTTCCTTGTCGACGACGAGGTTGCCTTTCGCGAGCCACGCCTGCGGCTCGCCCGCGCGTCGCACGAAGGTGCCGTCGCCCGCGCGGCCGTTGTAGTTGCCGACGACGAGCTTGACGGGCTGCTTCAGCCCCTCGAACTCGAGCTGCACGCCCTTTGCATCGGCGGCCGTGACGTCCTCGACGCCGAGCTTCGCGTACGAGGCCGGCACCGAGGTCTTGGGCTCGACGAGCTTCGCGTCCGAAAGCTTCAGCAGCAGCTCGCGCACCTTCGACACGTCGGCCGGATACGACTTCTCCGCGACGACCCAGCCGTCCGCGCGCTTTTCGAGCGTCGCGATCGGCTTGTTGCCGGCACCGACGATGCGCACCTGGCTGATGTCGTTGACCGCTTCGGCGAGGCCCGGCACCGCGTCGGCGACGGTCTCGACCTCGTGCTTCGGCATACGCGAATTGCCCACCCAGATCGCGATCAGCAGCGCGACGACCGCGACGACCGCAAGGCGCAGGATCCTGTTGTGCATCGTGCAGCTCCTTCAGGCGACGCCGGGGCGCCGGCGGCGCCAGAGCGCGAAGCCGGCCGCCGCGAGCGTCAGCAGCAGCGGCATCAGCGCGATGTTGACGAACTTGAGTCGCGAGCCGAGCGATTCGATCTCCGCATCGAGCTGGCGGCGCACCTGGCGCAGGTCCTTGCGGATCCGGACCTTCTGGTCCTGGAAGCGCTCGAGCTCGAGCTTCTGCTCGGGCGAGAGGATCAGGGCCTGCTCCGCGCTCTTGCCGCGCTGCAGCTCGTTGAGCTTCTGCTCGGTCTCCTGCAACTCGCGGTTGAGCTCCTGTTCCTTCGCGCGGAAGCGATCGTCGGCCTCGCGGCGCAGCGCGTTGACGGTCGTGAACGGCCGCTGCGCCGTCGCGCGCCCGCGCACGCGGATCAGTGCCGACGAGCCGGTCAGGTTGTCGATCGCATTGACGACGAAGTCGCCGTTGTTCGCGAACGCGTTCATGATCTGCTGGCCGAGGAACGGCTGGACCTGCACCCACAGCCGGTCGCTCGCGACGTCGGTGTCCGCGATCAGCACGATGTTGACGTCGCCCTTCGACTCGGCGAGGTGTCCATCGCCCGACTTGTCGGCGAACGCGGTCTTGAGCCTGCCCTGCAGGCGCCCCGCGACGACATAGGTTTCCTTCGTCGGCACGAACTCGGCGAACAGGGTCGCCGGATCGGCTGCGAACTTGATGCGCTCTACCGGCGTCATCATCGACTGGTCGCTCGACTGCACGAGCGGCAGCAGCTTGAGCGTCGCATTCTCGGCGAGCTTGAACGTGCCGGCGCTCTGCATGTTGACGCTCGACAGCTGCGCGCTGACGACGTCGTCCTGGCTCATCGCGTCCTGCGTGAAGCCGAGGATCGCGAGGTGGCGCACCGGCTGTCCGGTCGGCGAGCTGACCTGCAGCGCGTGCTTGCCGTCGAGCAGCACCTTCGCGGGGTCGTACTGCACGCCCCAGGCCGCGAACAGGCCCGGCAGGTCCGACGACTTGTTCGCGAACATCGCCGCGCTCGGGTTGTTCGGATCGGCGCCCGACGTATCGAGCTCCGCGTTCGGGTCGACCATCACGAGCAGGTTGCCGCCGCGCAGCACGAACTGGTCGATCGCGTACGCGAGCTCGTCGCCGGGCTTCGGATGCACGAGCACGAGCGTGCGGATGTCGTCCTCGATCTTCGTCGTCTTCTCGGGATCGAGCGTGCGGACCTCGAAGAGCTCCTGCAGCGACTGGAAGATCGCCGAGCCCGGGCGCATCTGGCGCGTCGCCGGATCGAAACCCGGGCCGACCTCGAGCGTCGAGATCAGGCCGACGACCGGCTTCGTTGTCGTCGCAAGACCGTGGATCAGCTTCGCGAGGTCGTACTCGAGGAACGCTTCCTTGTCGGGCTGGAAAAACGGAATGATCATCTGGCCGTCGGTCGAGTTCGTGCCGGCGAGCCCGAAGTAGATCGTCTCGCCGGCATTGCCGTACGGGATCGCGGTGAGGCCGAAGCTCGCGGCGCGGTCCTCTTCCTCCGAGAACGGCAGCGGATCGATGACCTGCAGGTTGATCTTGCCGCCCGACTTGCCGGCGATCTCCTCGAGCATCTCGCGCACGCGCGTCGCGTAGCTGCGCAGCGGCTGCGCGTCGGCGGCGTTGCGGTCGGAGAAGAAGTAGTAGAGGTTGATCGGCTCCCCGATCGACTCGACGATCTCCTCGGTGCCGTCCGACAGCGTGTAGAGCTCATGCTCGGTCAGGTCGAGCCGCGCGCCGCGGAACATGAAATTCACGAGCACGATGACGGCGACGAACAATACGGCGAGGATCGCGAGGGTGCCGCCCGTCAGTGCGGAACGATGTCTCGAGCTGCTCATCAGTCGGCCTTCTTCAGATCGATCACGACGGCGCTGGCGTAGAGCCAGAAGCCGATCATCAGCAGGAAGTACAGGAGATCGCGCAGGTCGATGACGCCCTTGCTGATCGAGTTGAAGTGCGTCAGGAACGACAGCGATGCGATCGCATCGACGAGCACTTGCGGCAGCGCGGCGCCTACGAAGTCGAGCACCAGCGGAAAGCCCGCGAGCAGCAGCAGGAAGCACACGACGACGGTCAGGATGAATGCGATGACCTGGTTGCGCGTCGTGGCCGAGATGCAGGAACCGATCGCGAGGAACGAGCCGGCCATCAGGAACGAGCCGAGATAACCGGCAACGATCGCGCCGTTGTCGGGATCGCCGAGGTAGTTGACGGTGATCCAGATCGGGAACGTCAGCACCAGCGCGATGCCCGCGAACGCCCACGCGGCGAGGAACTTGCCGAGCACGGCCTCGAGCATCGTGACCGGCAGCGTCATCAGCAGCTCGATCGAGCCGGACTTGCGCTCTTCCGCCCAGAGCCGCATCGAGATCGCGGGGATCAGGAACAGGTAGAGCCACGGATGGAAGCCGAAGAACGGCATGAGGTCGGCCTGGCCGCGCTCGTAGAAGCCGCCCATGTAGAACGTGAACGCGCCGGCCAGCACGAGGAAGATCACGATGAAGACGTACGCGACCGGCGTCGCGAAGTAGCTCGCGAGCTCGCGCCGGAAGATGATGCCGACGTTCGGGCTCATGCGCGGGCCTCCGTCGCATCGCGTGCTTCGGTAACGGCGCGGAACACCTCGTCGAGGCGGCCGCGCTCGAGCTGGATCTCGCTGACCTCGATGCCCTGCGCGCGCAAGGTCTCGGACACGGGCGTGAAAATCGCGTGGCCCTTGCGCGGGAACGCGGTGATGCGCATGTCCTGCGGATCGACCTCGACCGACTCGACCTCGGGAATGCGCGCGAGCGCCTCGCGCGCGGCGGCAACGTTCGGCGCCGTCAGCGAGACGGCCGAGTGGTAGCGCGAGCGCGCCTCGAGCTCGTCGGGCGTCGCGTCGGCGAGGATCCTGCCGCGGGCGATGATGATCGCGCGCGTGCACACCGCGTGGACTTCCTCGAGGATGTGCGTCGAGACGACGATCGTGCGGTCCTTCGCCATCGTGTTGATCAGCGTGCGGACCTCGTGTTTCTGGTTCGGGTCGAGCCCGTCGGTCGGCTCGTCGAGGATCAGCACCTGCGGGTCGTGCAGGATCGCCTGCGCGAGCCCGACGCGGCGCCGGAATCCTTTCGAGAGCGTCTCGATCGACTGGCCGAGCACGCCGGCGAGCGAAAGATGCTCGATGACGAAGTCGAGGCGCGCGCGGCGCGCGTCGCCCGGCACCTTGCGCACGTCGGCGATGAAGTCGAGGAACTCGGCGGGAGTCATGTCCGGGTAGGCCGGCGCGCCTTCCGGCAGGTAGCCGATCTGCCGCTTCGCCAAGAGCGGCCGCGCGAGGATGTCGTGGCCGCATACGATGGC
>DATLNY010000290.1:0-12910 GCA_035536495.1 Candidatus Saccharimonadia bacterium
GAGATTGGCCCGCTGCAATCTGGATAAATCGCGACAGCCCGCGATTTTGCTGGGATTGCAGCGGTTTTACGGTTGTCGCAGCCCACGACCACGCGGACGGAAAATCCGCCATCGAATGGGAACTCTTTGCAGCATCGACGCGAATTGCCGTTAATCGCGCGCTAATGCGAATTGAACAAATCCGCCGCCGCCGCGTCATACGAGAGCCGATCACCGGCGACGCGGGCGGCCCCGGTATAGGGATGTTCACTCAGCGCGCCATTGCCTCCGACGTGCAGGACTTGCGCGCCGCGACGCTTCAAGTCGTCGCTCAACAACGCGCGGTGGCAGCGCCACCACAGCGCTTCGGCGCACATCACCGCGCAGCGGCGCCGCGCGAACTCGCCGAGCCGCGCGAGCGCCGCCGCGTACTCCGCGGACTCCATGTAGTCGGCATACCCGCGGAACGAGGCGTTGCGCCACGCGGTGTTGCGCGAGTCCGCGCGCGCCGTGCGCCGCCCGCCGAGGGTCCGGGAAGCGCCCGTAGGCGATGTCGAATTGCTGCAGCTCGCGCTCGAGGGCTTCGGCACCGAATTGCGGATGGCGGCGCGAGCCGGGGAAGCGGCGCACGTCGGCGACCGCCTCGATCGAATGCCCATGCAACACGGCAACGAATTCGGCCAGGGGCCGCGTCGAATGCCCGATCGTCCAGATCCGTGCGGGTACCTGCACGATTACGCCTCCCGTGTTTCGCCGCGGCTCAGCAAGGTCCATGCAAGATCGGCGCGATGTTCAAGGGGCTGCGGGAGGCCGCCGCGGGCCGCGCGCTCACGCTCGGTGAACGCGCGCTCGTGCGCGAGGTATTCGGGTCGGCGCTCGACGCCGGGCGGCCGCGCGTCTTCGCGCGCACGTTCGTGCCGCTGGCCCATCGGCGCGGGCTCGCGATTGCGCCGAACGGCAACGTCTACTTCCATCCCGAGGACCATCGCGAGGACTTCTCGCGCGCGGGCCTGCCGCAGCAGGCCTGGTTCATCCACGAAATGACGCACGTCTGGCAGCATCAGTGCGGCGTGTGCGTCTGGCTTCGCGGCCTGCTGAACCGGCGCTACGGCTACCTGCCGTTCGACCCGACACGCCCGTTCTCGAGCTATGGCGTCGAGCAGCAGGGCGACATCGTGCAGGACTACTTCATGCTGCTGCGCGGTGCGACCGTAGCGGGGGCGCCGCCGCTCGCCGCGTACCGGGCGCTCCTGCCGTTCGCGCGCGCCGAGGTTGCGGCCGATGCACCTTATGTCGCAGCATCACCGCACCGGCCCGGGGGAGCAGCACGCATGGCTAGGAAGGACGAAGGCGGAATGAGCACGTTGCTGCGCGATGTGCGCGCGACGCTCGGCGATCTTTTCACCGGCGGACGGCTCGACCCGACGCAGGAGGTCAACGTCGAGGTGCTGTTCGCGATGCTCGGCTACCTCGCGCGTGCCGACAGCATCGTCACCTCGCACGAGGCGGAGTTCGTCAACGGCCTCATGGACGAGCTCGAACTGCCGACGCGCGGACGGGAGCTCGCGATGCTTTCGTTCGACCGCGGCCGCAAGCGCGAGATCGACCTCGACGAGGAGATGCGTCGCTTCCTCGTCGCGCATCCGAAGGGCTCCGAGGAGCTCAACCACCTCTACGACTCGCTGCTGCGCCTCGCCGGCGCGGACGGCCGCCTGCGTCCCGGCGAGCGCCAGTTCCTCGAGAAGATCACTGCGGGGCTCGGCTTTTCGGTCGACGCACTGCAGGCCCGGCTCGAGAACCTGCTGCCGAAGTAGCAGGTCAGCCGGAGCGGACCCGGCGCAGCTCGACCATGATGCAGCGGTCCTGCACTACGGCGATGCCGGCGCGCGCGAGCGCCTCGGCGACGGCTTCGTTGCGGATGCCACTCTGCATCCAGACGGCCTTCGGCCGCTTTGCCAGCATGTCGTCGAGGTGCGGCGCGACGTCGGCGCTGCGCCTGAACACGTCGACGATGTCGACCTCGCCCGGCACGTCGGCGAGCTTGCGATAGACCGGCTTGCCGAGTATCTCGGTCGCCCGGGGGTAATACACCGGCACCGGCACGACCTCGATCCCTGCGTTCTGCAGGAACTGCGCGACGTAGAACGCAGGCTGGTCGGCCTGGGCTTCGGTCTTGATGCCGAGCACCGCGATCCGTCGCGCCGATTCGAGCAGGGAGCGGATCTGCGCCGGTGTCTCGATGAGCCTGTTTCGCCATTCGTCCATGTCGAGAGCATTGCATGGATCGTGCGCGCTGTCGGGCGCCGTGCACGGTCGGCTCGATCGCCCGCGCACGCATCGACGGCGCATCGATCAGCGGCCTGCAATGGCAGGCGGCTTGCAGCGGGCTCGGCATGAACGACACCACCCCGGGCGTTTCGCGCTACGCCGAAATCGCGCGCTTCGTGTTCAAGTACCGCAAGGCTTCCGTGTTCTCGACCGCACGTTTCGACGACGTGCTGGTGCAGGCGCCGCGCGACGACATCGTGCCCGACAGCAATGCCGAGGCGTTCGTCGCCGACCTCGAGAAGCTCGGTCCGACCTTCGTCAAGATCGGCCAGTCGCTCTCGACTCGCCCGGACCTCGTGCCGCCGGAGTACGTCGTCGCGCTCGAGCGCATGCAGGACGACGTCGCGCCGGTCGAGTTCGAGGCGATCCGCGAGGCGATCGAGCGCGAGCTCGGGGTTCGCTTGAGCAAGGCATTCGAGACGTTCGACGAGAAGCCGCTCGCGGCGGCCTCGCTCGCGCAGGTCCACCGCGCGACGCTGCGCGGCGGGCGCGCCGTCGCGGTCAAGGTGCAACGGCCGGACGTCGAGGCCGAAGTCAAGCGCGACCTCGACGCGCTCGCGAAGCTCGCGGGAACCGCGACGCAGTTGAGCGATGCAGGCCGGCGCTTCGGCTTCGGCGAATGGGTCGAGGAGCTGCGCCGGACGATCTCGGCCGAGCTCGATTACCGGCTCGAAGCCGAGAATCTCGAACGCTTCGCCGAGAACCTCAAGCCCTATCGCCGCCTGTTCGTGCCGGCGCCGGTGCACGACCTCTCGAGCGCACGCGTGCTGACGATGGACTTCGTACCCGGCGCGAAGGTCACGAAGATCGCCGACCTCGTGCGCCTCGAGCAGCCGCTCGGCGGGCTCGCGCGCGACCTCATGAAGGCCTACCTCGACCAGGTCTTCGTGCACGGGCTGATCCATGCCGATCCGCATCCCGGCAACGTGCTGCTGACGCCCGACGACGGGCTCGCGCTCGTCGATCTCGGCATGGTCGCGCACGTTCCGCCGAAGCTCAGGGACCGGTTGCTGAAGCTGATGCTCGCGGCGGTCGACGGGCGCGGCGAGGACGCCGCCGAGGTCTGCATCGGGCTCGGCACGAAGCTCGACGACTGGAACGAGGCGAAGTTCACGCGCGAAACCGCCCAGATCATCGCGCAGTACCACGCCTACGAGCGCGCGACGCGGCTCTCCGAGGGCCGCCTCGTGCTCGACCTCGCGCGCATGGGCGCGGCCTGCGGGCTGCGGCCCGCGGCGGAGATGACGCTGCTCGGCAAGACGCTGCTGAATCTCGAGGCCGTCTCGAAGGCGCTCGATCCGGACCTCGACGTCAAGCGGGTCGTCGAGAAGCACCTGCAGAGCGTCATGCGCGACCGCATCATGAACACGCTTTCGCCGGCGAACCTCGCGAGCGAGATGCTCGACGTGCAGGAGCTCGTGCGCGAGGCCCCGCGGCGCATCAACTCGATGCTGCGCACGTTCTCGGACAACCGCTTCCGCGTCCACGTCACCGGGCTCGAGGAGTCGCGGCTGATGGAGAACCTGCAGAAGATCGCGAACCGGATCACCGCGGGGCTCATCACCGCGTCGCTGATCGTCGGCGCGGCGATGCTGATGCGGATCCAGACGAAGCTGCAGCTGTTCGGCTATCCCGCGATCGCGCTGGTGATGTTCGTGCTCGCGGCAGCCCTCGGCGTCACGCTCGTCTACAACTCGCTGCGGAGCGACCGACAGGTCAAGCCGCGCGAGGAGCGCGAGCCGATGTAGCACGCCGCGGCCCGGGCGGGCCTCGACGGCGGTTCCGGTCGCCCGGGACGTGGCCCGCGCAGCTGCCTCGCCCGCGGCATATCGCTTGCTAGGCGGACACAGGCGCCCCGCAACCAGGAACGACGCAATGCCCTACCAGGAACGACACGAGATGTTCCCCGAACTGCTCGGCGCGGAGGAAAACAGCACGCGGGCGAAGTGGCGCCGCCGTGTCGTCTTCATCCGCAACTTCTTCAGGCATCCGCGGATGGTGGGCTCCCTGCTGCAGAGCTCGCCCCGCCTCGTCGCGCGGATCGCGGACGAGATCGATTTCGGCCAGGCGCGCAACATCGTCGAGTACGGGCCCGGGGTCGGCACGATCACGACCGAGCTGCTGCGCCGCATGGCGATGAACGCACGGCTGCTCGCGGTCGAGAGCAACGACGAGTTCGTCGAGCTGCTGCGCGAGGCGATACCCGACGCGCGCTTCCTGCTCGAGCACGGCGGCGCGCACGAGGTGCTCGCGCAGATGGCCGCGCATCGCATGGGGCTCGCCGACGTCGTCGTCTCCGGGATCCCGTTCTCGACGATGGAACCGGCGATGCGCGAACGCATCCTGCGCGCGACGTATCGCGCGCTGTCGCCGAGCGGCGTGCTCGTCGTCTACCAGTACTCGCGCAAGGTGCTCCCCGACCTCGAGCGGATTTTCGGGCGGATCACGCAGCACGTCGAATGGCGCAACGGCATGCCGATGCAGATCTTCCGCTGCGAGAAGTCGTCGGCCGCGGGTCGCGTCGTGTCGTTCCCGATGTTCCGGGCGTGAGCGTGGCAGCAGCCTCGCCCGCGTGGGACTCGCCGGCGCCGGCCTCGCATGCCGAGCCCGCGGTCGCACCGGCGCGCCGCTTCGTCGTCGTCTACAACGCGCGCTCGGGTTACTGGATCGCGCAGCCCGAAGGCTCGATCGAAACACGCCTCGAGGCGCTCTCGCAGGCGCACGGCGTCGAGCTCGTCGCGCACTCGCTCGATTGCGACGACATCGCCGCGAGCCTGCGCGACGCGCTCGCGACGAACCCCGACGCGCTGTTCGTGTCCGGCGGGGACGGCACGATCAACTCGGTCGTCGCGGCGCTCGAGGGCCGGCGCGTTCCGCTCGGGATCATCCCCAGCGGCACGATGAACCTGCTCGCGCGCGATCTCGGCATGCCGCTCGAGTTCGACGCCGCGATCGAGGCGCTGCTCTCGGCCGAGCCGCACGAAATCGACCTGGCGCGCGTCAACGGCAAGCCGTACCTGTGCAACTCGATGATCGGGCTCATGCCGCACATCGCGCGCGCGCGGGAACAGGCACGCGGCCAGGGACACTGGCGGCTGTCGCCCCGCGTGCTGCGCAAGACGCTGTGGCTGTGGCGGAACTACCCGCGCGTGTGGGTCGAGCTCCTCGACGCCGGCGCGACCCTTCGCCTGCGCACGCGCGCGATCACGATCTCGAACAACCGGCTCAACGAAGGCTCGGCCCCGATTCCGGGTCGGGACCATCTCGATCGCGGCACGCTCGGGGTCTACGTGCTGCACGATCGCTCGCGCTGGGCGCTGTTCCGGATCGGCTGGAAGATCCTCATGGGAACCTGGCACGAGGATCGCGACGTCGTCATCTACGAGACGACGAGCCTCGTGATCGATCTCGGCTCGAAGCGGCAGGTCACCGTTTCGAGTGACGGCGAGCAGATGCAGCTCGAAGCGCCCCTGCGGTACACGATCGAGCCCAAGGCCGTGATCGTGCTACGCCCGAAACCCGTGCCGCCACCGATGCCGTAGTCTCGGCGCACGATGGTCGTCGTCGCGCACATCTCGGACCTGCACTTCGGGCGCGACGTCCCTCAGCTCGCCGACGCGCTCGTGTCGGTGCTGCGCGAGATCGCCCCGACCTTCATCGCGATCAGCGGCGACCTCACGCAGCACGGGCGCCGCGAGGAGCTCGACGCGGCGCGACGCTTCATCGAGCGGTTGCCAGCGCCCGTGCTCGCCGTGCCCGGCAACCACGACATGCCCAAGCAGCCGTGGCTGCGGTTCATGCGTCCGTGGCGGCGCTGGCACGAGGAGTTCGAGCACGCGCTCGAGCCCGTGCTGCGCGGCCCCGGATGGATCGCGGTCGGCGCGAACACCGCGCGCGCGTGGGGCCCCTACCTCGACTGGTCACGCGGGCGCATCAACGGCGCGCAGGTGCGCACGCTCGAACGCGAGTTCGCGAACGCCGAGCCCGACTCGTTGCGCGTGCTGGTCGCGCACCACCCGTTCCTGCTCGGGGAAGCCGCGGTCGCGCGCGGCCTCATCGGCGGCGCGGCCGGCGCGATCGCATGCATGCGGCGGGCGCGCGTGGACCTCGTGCTCGGCGGGCACGTGCACCTGGGCTATGCCGACTCGGTCGGCGGGATCGTCGTCGCGCAGTCGGGCACGACGTTCTCGGACCGGCTCAAGGGCGAGGCGCAGGGCTTCAACCGCATCAGCGTCGAACGCGAGCGCCTCGTCGTCGAGCACTACCGCGCCGAGGGCAGCCGCTTCATGCACGACCAGACCACGACGTTCGCGCGCGGCGACGGCTGGGAGCGCGTCACTTCCTGAGCGCGGCGAATCGCTTGCGGAATTTCGCGACCTTCGGCGCAATGACGAGCGAGCAGTACGGCTCGCTGCCGTGCTGCGCGTAGTACTGCTGGTGATAGTCCTCGGCCGGGTAGAACACTTCGAACGGCACGACTTCGGTGACGATCGCGCCGCGGTACTCCGCGCCCGACGCGGTTCGCGCGATCGCGGCTTCGATCGCGGCCTTCTGGCTTTCGTCGCGGTGGAACGCGATCGAGCGGTATTGCGGCCCGACGTCGTTGCCCTGCCGGTCCTTCGTGGTCGGATCGTGGATCGCGAAAAAAACGTCGAGCAGATCGTCACGGCTCAGCACAAGCGGATCGAACGTCACTTCGACGACCTCGGCATGCCCCGTCGTCCCGGACGTCACCTGGCCGTACGTCGGGTTGCGCATGCGACCGCCCGCGTAGCCCGAGACGACCGAGGTGACACCGCGCAGCTCGTCGTACACCGCCTCGAGGCACCAGAAGCAGCCGCCACCCAGCGTGATCGTTTCGGTCGTTGCAGCAGTCGTCGCGGTCATCGGCAGCAGGATTCCCAGCAGCAGGGTCAGGGCGCGCATCGTCGTTTCCCCGGGTCGCAACGAAAACGGATCGGCGATGAAACGGGCCCGGCGACGAGACCGTGCCGGGCGCAACGATATTGCATCGCGGCGCGGCCGAGCCATCGCCGGGGGTTCGATCCGCGGGCGCACGCGGCATCGCGCGTGCGCCCGGGCCCGTGTCAGGAAGTGCGCGAGTCGCCGTTCGCCTCGGAGACTTCCTTGAGCACTTCGGCGGTCGTCCGACGGCCGGCATGCTGGACGACGTCCGCAAGGGCGACGATGCCGCATAGGCGCCCGTCCTCGGCGACGACCGGCACGCGGCGGATCTGCTCGCGCTCCATGACATCGCAACACTCGACGAGGCTCATGTCGGGCGTGACGGTGACCGCGGGTGACGTCATGCAGTCGCCCGCCGTCTTCTGCATCGGATCGATACCCTTCGCGAGCGTGCGGATCACGATGTCACGGTCGGTGATCACGCCGACGGGTTTGCGCGACTCCTTGTCGGCCACGACGGGAATCTCGCCGCAGTCGTTGTCGACCATCATCTTCGCCACGTCGGCGAGCTTGGTCTGGGGGGTGCAGCACGCCGGGTCGGGCGTCATCGTGCTCTTTACATCCATGGCAGAACCTCCGAACGGAATTCGTCGCGCGCCCGATCGAATCGTAACGCCCGGTAGATGAAGTCCCGCTAAGGAGCGCTGCGCGGGCAGGCCGCGACGGCGATTCCGAGGGATTACCCCTCGTCGAGCACGCCGCTGTCCGCGAGCTGGCGGATCCGGAACACCGTGTCGATGTCGGCGAGGCGGTACGCCTCCTTGATCGCGCCCGAGTGCGGGTCGTCCGCGCTGTGCTCGGGCGAGCGCGCATCGTAGGTGAAGCGCACGAACAGCGCGCCGGGCGCGGGCTCCTCGATCCGCATGTTCATCCGGAACGCGCGATCGTCGCCCTGGTCGAGCGTCTCGAAGCTGACCTGCTGCATCGCGTCGAAGCTGACGCGATCGTGCACGACCTGCGCGCCGAAGCGCAGCGTGCGCAACAGGTCCGCGCCGGCATGCTCGATCTCGCAGGCGTCGAGCCACGGCACGAAGGTCTTCGGGAATTCCGCGCGCAGCACGAGGCCCCGCCAGAGCTGGTCGCGCGTCAGCGGCGTGACGCGCGGGTCGCGCGCGTCGTTGATCTGCACGAGGTGCTCGAAATGCAGCGGGGCGCGAGGCGTCGGGCTCACCGTCGCAATCTGGGCGAGATCGGCGGCGCGCGCAAGGGGCGCGCCGGCCGCCGCAGCGGCAACAATCGCAAATCCCGCGGCTCGCGTTCATGATATCCAGTGCCGATGCGCCTGGTCCCCTCGCTGCTCTTCGCCCTCATCGCCGCGACCTCGCCAGCACGCGCGGCGGAGCCGCTGCGCGTGCTCTTCATCGGCAACAGCTACACGTTCGTCAACAACGTGCCGGCGCTGCTCGAGGCCGTCGCTGCGCAGCAGGGCGCATCGGTCGACACGGACATGCTCGTCGCGCCCGCCGCGACCCTCGACGACTTCGTGGAGGCCGAAACGGTGCTCGAGCGCCTCGCGCGCGAGCGCTGGGACGCGGTCGTGCTGCAGGAGCTCGGCGGCCACCTCGCCTGCCTCGCCAGCGGCGAGCGCCCGCGCCCGACGCCGTGCGCGGCATCGATCGCCGCGCATCGCAAGCTCGCGAAGCTCGCGCGCGCGGGCGGCGCGCAGGTCATCGTGTTCGGCACGTGGTCGATGACCGACGGCGTCCAGGGCCTCGTCAGCAAGGGCTCGCGCCGCGTCGCGGGCCAGGTTGGCGCGAAGCTCGCCGACGTCGGATGGATGCTCGATCGCGCGCGCAAGCGCGATCCCGCGCTGGCGCTGTTCCATCCCGACCGGCACCTGCAGCCGACGGGCTCCGTGCTCGCGGCGATCGCGCTCTGGCAGGCGTTGAGCGGGCGGTCCGTCTCGGCGGTTCCGTTCCACGCCGAGGTGCCGGTCTGGCCGGGCGCGGCGTTCAGCCTGAGGCGCTACGTGTCCGAGCAGACGCGGCGCCTGCCCGAGCCCGAGACGCTCGCGATCGACCTGTCCGCCGCGCAGGTCGAGATCCTCGCGGCGGCCGCGAAGCTCGACTGACCGGTCAGCGCGCGCGCATCCTCGGCACGAACTGCTCGCGCACGGCTTTCGCGAGCAGGTCCGGTGGCAGCGTGCCCTGGTCGAGCAGGAAGTTGTTGTAGGCGAACCGGTCGAACTTTTCTCCGAGCGCGATCTCGGTTTCCATGCGCAGTTGCAGGATGCGCGTGTAGCCGTAGAAGTACGCTCCGGCCTGGCCCGGCGAGCGGAACTCGTAGCGGTCGAGCTCCTGGCGCGCCATCGCCTCGGACAGGACGACGTCGTCGACGAGGATCAGGCGACCGCGCTCGCGCGTCATCAGGCCGAGGTTCAACGACGGATCGATGATCGCGCGCGCGGCGCGCATCAGCCTGAATTGCAGCGCGATGAGCTGGCCCTCGATCGGCTCGTACGGCACCATCTCGGCCTCGGCATAGAGCGCCCAGCCCTCGGTGTTGACGGAATTGCGCGAGAGCGCCGCGCGCGCGAGCGAGACGCCGCGCTCGAGCAGCGAGGTGAACTGCAGCTCGTGCCCCGGCCGGCCCTCGTGCGCGGACAGCGTCCACGCTGCGGCCTTGTAGGTGAAGTCGTCGTAGGTTTCGCTCTTGCCGTCCTGCGGGTTGCCGAGCGGCAGCACGAACTGGCCCTGTTCACCCGTATTGCCGACGAGCGGCGCGGCACGAAAGTGCGGCGCGGGCTGGGCCGCGCTTTCCGCCGGCGTGCCGAGCCGCATGATCATCGCCCGCTTCGGCACGTCGACGATGCGCTCGCGCACGATGATCTCGTCGATCGCGTCGATGACGGTGCGGTAGTACGCCTCGACTTCCGCCGCGCCGAGCTGCTTCGCCTTGAGCGCGCGCATGACCTCGCGATAGTCGGTCGCGTCGATGCCGTGCGCCTTCGCGACGAGCGGCGCGAGCGCCGCCATCGCCGCGCGCGTTTCCATGAACTCGAGCTGCGCGCGCTCGATCAGCGCCTCCGGCTCGATGTCGATGCCGACCTGGCGCAGGCGATACGCGTAGTAGTCGCGCGGCAGCTTGCCGCCGGTGCGCGCCCGCGGCAGCACGGTTTCGCGCACCCACGCGTCGTACTCGGCGAACTGCTTCTCGAGCGCGGCGAGCGCGGGTTCCGCACCCTCGACCTTCACGGCGGCGAACGACTCGCGCAGGCCCTTGACGTAGGTGGACGTATTCGCGAGCGCCTGCTCGACCTCGGCCTTCATCGGCGCGAGCAGCGCGTCGTTGCCGGCCTTTTCCTCGTAGCGCGCCCGCGCGAGTGTCGCGACCGGCGTGCTGCCGGGCTCGAGGCCCGCGTAGCGGCGCAGGCGCACGAGCGCCTTGAGATGGCGCTCGCGCGGGAACTGCTTGTCGAGGACGCGCTGCGTGCCGCCGAACACGAGTCGTGGCGCCTCGACCCAGGGCAGCACGTAGCGGTCCTCCATCACGACGCCGTCGATCTGGCGCGTCGCGGAGTCGATCATCAGCTCGAGGTCCTGGCGGACGAGCGGCTCGCGTTCCGCCGCGAGGCGCCGCTCGAGCTCGGCCTTCGCCTGCTCGAGCGCGGTACGGCGGCGCTCGGTGAGTCGCGGGCCGAGGTCGACGACGCGCTCGTCGAACTCGGACAGCCCGAGCGACGACGCGAGCTCGGGCGAGAATGCCGCCATCGGCTCGATGAGGACCTTCGCGTGCGCGTTGCTCGCCGCGACCCAGGCCGGCTGCTCCGCCGCGCACGGCGGCGCGAACGAAAGCGCCGCTACGATCGGCATGCACGACAGGACCATCTTGCGCTGCAGCATCGACGTACTCCGCGGGGCAACCTGCGTCGGAGTGTACGCGGGCGCGGCGGCGGCGACTGCCCGTGCGGCGCGGATCGGCTAGGCTCGGACGATGAAAATGCTCGCGCTGCTGCTTGCGGGAACACTCGCGTCGCCCGCCTCGGGCGCCGACTCGCCGACCGACGCGATCCGCGCCTGGCGCGTCGCGAACGAGCCGCGCATCACGGCCGAGCTCGAGTCACTGCTGCGGCTGCCGAACGTCGCGACGAATCTCGAGGACGTGCGCCGCAATGCCGACGCGATCGCCGCGATGCTGCGCGAGCGCGGGCTCGCGCCGCAACTGCTCGTCGGCTCCGATGCCGAGACGCCACCGGTCGTATTCGCGCAATGGCGCGTGCCGGGTGCGAAGCGCACGCTCGTGTTCTACGCCCATTACGACGGGCAGCCCGTCGACGCCGCCGAATGGGCGAGCGACCCGTGGACGCCGACGTGGCGCGACGACCGGCTCGATCGCGGCGGCAAGGAGGTCGCGCTGAAACCCGGCACGCGGCCCGATCCCGACTGGCGTGTCTACGCGCGTGGCGCCGCCGACGACAAGGCCGGCGTCGTCGCGATCATCAACGCGATCGGCGCGCTGAAGGCGAGCGGGCTCGAGCCGGCGGTCAACGTCAAGCTGTTCTTCGAGGGCGAGGAGGAAGCCGGCTCGCCGCACCTCCGCGACGTGCTGACGCTGCATCGCGAGCTGCTCGAGGCCGACGCATGGGTGATCTGCGACGGGCCGGTGCACGCGTCGGGCCGCAAGCAGGTCGTCTTCGGCGTGCGTGGCGACATGAACGTGCACGTCACCGTGCACGGCCCGCGGCGCCCGCTGCACAGCGGCCACTACGGGAACTGGGCGCCGAACCCCGCGATGCGGCTCGCCGAGCTGCTCGCGACGATGCAGGACGATGACGGCCGCGTGCTTATCGCCGGCTGTTACGACGACGTCGTGCCACTCGGCGCGGCCGAGCGGCACGCGCTCGCGGCGATGCCGGTGCCCGACGAGGCGCTGCGGCGCGAGCTCGGCCTCGCGCGGACAGCGCTCGACGGCATGCCGCTCGCCGAGGCGATCAACCTGCCCTCGCTGAACTTGAACGGCATCCGCGCCGGAAACGTCGGTGACGAGGCGAGCAACGCGATCATGACGGCGGCGCGCGCGACGCTCGACCTGCGGCTCGTCGCGGGAATCGCGCCCGAAGCCCAGTACCGCCGGCTCGTGCGCCACATCGAGCGCGAGGGTTGGCTCGTGCTGGAGCGCGATCCGACCGATGCCGAGCGGCTCGCGCACGACAGGCTTGCCACCGTCGTCGCCGAGCCCGGCGGCTACGCTGCGTCGCGTACCGCGATGGACCTGCCCGTATCGCGCGCGGTGTCCGCCGCGGTGCAGTCGACGTCCGGCGGCGCGATCGTCGAGGTGCCGACGCTCGGCGGAAGCCTCCCGCTCGTGCACATCAACGAGATCCTCGGCGCCCCGACGATCGGCGTACCGATCGCGAACCACGACAACAACCAGCATGCGGAGGACGAAAACCTCCGCATCGGCAACCTGTGGGACGGGATCGAAACGATGGCCGCGCTGATGCGCGCGACCTGGTGCGGCGCGCGCCGCGCGGACGCGGCGCGCAGCGTCAGAGACTCGGAGCCCTGCGGCCGCGCCCGCGGATCAGCGCATAGAGCAGCAGCAGCACGATCGCGCCGATGACCGAGGCGATGAAGCCGACGGGCTCGTTCGCGCCGTACCAGCCCATCTCGCGGCCGAGCCATCCGGCCCCGAGCGC
>DATLNY010000291.1:0-2833 GCA_035536495.1 Candidatus Saccharimonadia bacterium
AGCGGGAGATCGCGCCAGCGCAGCAGGCCGTCGCACGCTTCGATCTCGCGCCGGCTGATCGACAGGCCGAGCCCGAGGCCGTTCTTCTCGCCGCGCCGGGTGAACGGCAGCATGATCGTGTCGGCCTTCCCGGGCGGCAGGCCACCACATTCGTCCTCGATCTCGATCAGTACGCGCTCGTCAACCGAGTACGCCTTGAGCCGCACGCGTCCGCCCGGACGCGTGAACTTGAACGCGTTTTTCAGCAGGGTGGTGATCGCCGAAACGATCAGGCGCTTGTCGACGCAGAGCGCGAGCCCCGGCTCGACCGACTCGACCTCGAAGCGACAGCCTTTCGCAGCGGCATCGTCGGCGCACGCGATCTTGAGCTCGGCGGCGAGCCAGTCGAGCTCGAGCAGCGCGCGCGGGCGCTGCAACGCTTCGACGTATTGGACGTCCGCGAGCGCGCGATCGATGCTGCGCCGGAGCTCCTCGTGGCTGCGGTCGAGCGCGCCCGAGGTCGCGCCGCCGATCGCGACGCTGCCGCTCTTGATCGCCGAAAACGAAAGCATCGCGGAGGCGAGTGATTCGCGCAGCTCGTACGCGAGCTCGCTGAGCCGCCCGGACGTGTCGCGACCGTTTCCGGCCGCGAGCGCGATCGGCTCGAGCGTCCCGAACCATCCAGAGATCGCGTCGGTCACCGCCGCATCGAGGCAGCGGTTCCACGAATGGATATCTGCGGACGAGATCGCCGTGCCCGATTCGCTCGCGAGCGCGAACATCGTCGAGCCGAGGCACTCGTACGAGTGCACGACCTCCCGAACCGTGAAGCCAAGCCTCCGCAACCTCGCGCCATGGCTCGTCGAGGCGAGCGCGAGTGCCTCGTGCAGGGCGGCCCCGGCGTACCGTTGTGTCGCGTCGCGCGCGGCCGGCGTCGCGGCGCGATCACTGCGCAGGGTGCCGATGACCATCTCGAGGAACGCCGAAAGGCCCGTGCCGAGCGCGTCGGACGATGCGAGCAGAGCCGGCCGCAGCCGTTCGGCCGCGCAACAGCGCGCGACGAGGACGGTGCGATTCGCATCGAGGAATTCGGACAGCATCGACAGGGCTCCGGCGCACGGGCGCGCGCGTTCCCCGACCCTAGCGCTACGCGATCGATCCATCGGTGCGCCAGCGCACCGACAGATGCGATCACGCCTGCCGTGCGAATGATGGTTCAGCCTGCAGCCAGAAACCGCTCCGACAGAGAGGCCGAGGGTCCGAAAATGTTCGAGCGAACTACTACTTCCCAGCCGCGGCGATCGCCGCGTCCACCCCGTAGTACTCGCGATACCACTCCACGAACTTGCGCACGCCGACCTCGATCGGCGTGGATGGCGCATAACCGGTGTCCCGCACGAGCGCATCGACGTCGGCGTACGTGTCGGGCACGTCGCCGGGCTGCAGCGGCAGCAGGCGCTTCTCGGCCTTCACGCCGAGGCTCTGCTCGATCACCTCGATGTAGCGCAGCAGCTCGACCGGCCGGTGCGCGCCGATGTTGTAGAGGCGGTACGGCGCGCGCGACGAGCCCGCGTTCGGCTGCATCGGATCGAACGTCACGTCGCCCTGCGGCACGCGGTCGAGCGTGCGCACGACGCCCTCGACGATGTCGTCGAGGTAGGTGAAGTCGCGCGTGTGATGGCCGTGGTTGAACACGTCGATCGGCGTGCCTTCGAGCATGTTCTTCGTGAACAGGAACAGCGCCATGTCGGGCCGGCCCCAGGGACCGTAGACCGTGAAGAAGCGCAGCCCCGTCGTCGGCAGCCCGAACAGGTGGCTGTACGTGTGCGCCATCAGCTCGTTGGCCTTCTTGCTCGCGGCGTAGAGGCTCACGGGATGGTCGACGCTGTCCTCGACCGAGAACGGCAGCTTGACGTTCGCGCCGTAGACCGAGCTCGACGACGCATAGATGAGGTGTTCGACCTGCTGGTGCCGGCACGCCTCGAGCACGTTGAGGAAGCCGACGACGTTGCTGTCGATGTACGCGCGCGGGTTCTCGCGCGAGTAGCGCACGCCGGCCTGCGCCGCGAGGCTGACGACGCGCTGCGGGCGGAACTCGCGCATCGCGGCATCGAACGAGTCGCGGTCCTCGAGGTTCGCCTCGACCAGCCGGAAGCCGGGCTTCGGCTCCAGCCGCGCGAGCCGCGCCCGCTTGAGGCGCGGGTCGTAATACGCGTTGACGTTGTCGTAGCCGAGCACTTCGTCGCCGCGATCGAGCAACCGGTGGGAGAGTGCCGCGCCGATGAAACCTGCCGCACCGGTGACGAGGATCTTCATCAGAGCCGACCGTCGACTCCCTGCTTCGGCAGGCAGTTCTTGACGTCGAACAGGACGCAGTCTGGCTTGCCGTACGCGCGCAGCTCGGCGACGCCGCGCTCGCAGAAGCGCGTGTGCGCGACCGCGAGCACGATCGCGTCGTACTCGCCGCGCTTCGGCTCGGCGACGAGCTCGAGCCCGTATTCGTGCTTCGCCTCCTCGGCGCCGACCCACGGGTCGTGCACGTCGACGTGCGCGTCGTAGCTCGTGAACTCCTGCACGAGGTCGATCACGCGCGTGTTGCGCACGTCCGGGCAGTTCTCCTTGAACGCGAGCCCGAGGATCAGGATCCTCGCGCCGACGACCTGGATGCGCTTGCGCGTCATCAGCTTGACGACGCGGCTCGCGACGTAGTGGCCCATCATGTCGTTGATGCGCCGGCCCGCGAGGATCATCTCGGGGTGGAAACCGATCTGCTGCGCCTTGTATGTGAGGTAATACGGGTCGACGCCGATGCAGTGGCCGCCGACGAGGCCCGGCTTGAACGGCAGGAAGTTCC
>DATLNY010000292.1:0-9511 GCA_035536495.1 Candidatus Saccharimonadia bacterium
TCCGCCGCAGAGCACGTGGGCGGCAGGGCTGCGGTGGCATGAAGTCCTGGGTCACACCCTGCTCGGGGAGCGCGAGCGGGCCTTCGCGGCGTTGCAGCGGGGGGTGGCGCGAGGCCACTCTGCCGGCGTGACATGGCTCGACCACGACCCGCTGTACGCGCCGATGCGCGCCGACCCGCGCTACGAGAAAACCATCGCGCCGGCACGGGCGCGCGCGGCGGCAGAGGTGCAACGCGCCCGCGACGCCGGCCTGCTCTGAAAATCGTTTTTCAGGCGAGCTCGGTGCCGATCCAGCGCGCGAGCTCGGCCTTGACGCCGTAGCCCTGCTTCGACAGCCAGTCGCGCGTGACGGGGTAGTCGGGATAGACCTCCTCGACGCGCTGCCAGAAGCGGCGGCCGTGGTTGCGAACCCACAGGTGCGACATCTCGTGCGCGACGACGTATTCGAGCGCGGCGGGCGGCGCGAGCATCAGTGCGAGATCGAGCGTCATGCGCCCGTTGATCGAGAGCGAGCCCCAGAGCGAGCTCAATGGCAAGAGGCGCGTCGCGACGACGGCCTTGCCGACGCGCGGCTCGAACAATCGCGTCAGGCGCGCGACCTCGCGCTTCATCTGCGAGACGACGAACGAGCGCATGACGCGCTGCGCGATCAGCTTGACGTCGGGGTGCTCGAGGTCGAGCGCGATCGTCATCGCGCGATCGTCGACGCGCACGCTCGGGAACACGCCGTAATCCCAGCGCACCGGCGTCGGCGCGCCACGCCAGAGCAGCGTGTCGCGCACGCCCGGGATCGGTGGCGCGAGCTTGCGGCCCTGCTTTTCCAGCGTGCGCAGCTGCCGCTCGAGCCAGTCGGCGTTCTCCTTGAGGAACGCCTTGACCTGCGCGCGAGGCGTGCCGCGCGGGGTGGAAAGCTTGGGTCCCTGCACGCCGACGGTCAGCGACATGCGGCGCGCGCACGGATGCATGTGCGTCAGCACCTTGACGGTGCGACCGGCGGGGGTCTGGAGCTTCAACCAGTTCTTGCTGTTGTCCATATTGGCTGTCCCTGCTCGACTTCGCACCGCGTCAACGATCGCGCGGTCGCGAGAGCCGGAAAACATCCTCCAGTCGGTGCAGCGTCGGTTCGAGCGTCAGCGTCATCAGCGCGAACCGGGCATCCAGTTCGGCGCGGGCGTCGTCGCGCTCGGTGTTTTCGAGCTCCTCGGTGGCGAGGTCCAGGAACTTGAGCTTGCGTAACGTAAGGTCCTCCGCGAGGACGAAACTGGTCCGCTCGTCGGCGACGAGGCCGAGCATGCTCGCCTGCTTTCCGCTCTTGAGATGCTCCCGGATTTCGGCCGAATCAAGGTCCAGTTTCTTCGCGCGCACCACCGCGCCCGTGTCCGCCGGATCCTTCAATTCGCACTCGTTTCCGAGCTCGAATCCTTCAGGCAGCTTAGCGCCCGTCAACCACCCGGTCATCAGGTTCCGGGGGCTTTCTTCGGGGTCTAACGGAATCGCAACGAACGTGCCCAGCGCGGCCCGCAAACTGGTCAGAAACTGCTCGGCGGCCTTCGGCGAGGACGTATCGAAAACGGCCCAGCCGCGCTTGAGGTCGAAATACGCCGACAGCCGCCCAGGGCGCGAGAACGCCCGCGGCATGAGATCCATCAGGACCTCGTCCTTCAGCCGCTTGCGCTCGCGCCCCCCGACCGGCTTGCCACGCTCCTCGGCCAGCGCCTCGAGCTTGTCGGCGAGGACCTCGTTGACGACCGCCGGCGGCAGCAGCTTGTCCTCCAGGCCCAGCGTCAGCAGCAGGTAATGGCCGATCTGGTGCGACAGCGCCTTCGCGCCGCGCCCGAACGGGGAGACCCAGCCGCGCGCCTGCATCTCGAGGGGGCCGCAGGGCTTCAAGGCATGTTTCTTCAGCGATTTCTCGAGCCCGTCGCCGAGCGCCTCGGCGGCCGATTTCGTGAAACGGTAAAGCGTGAGGTTCTTGAAGAACATCAAGGGGTTCGCATGGTTGTACTACGGGCGGGTGCCGGCGGAGCCGCGGCACGGGATCAGCCTACACGGCTTGCGCGCCGTCGATATCCGTGTTCCGCCGGGAGCCTCGTAGGAGGCACTCCCCGTTTCGTGTAGGGCGGGTCGTGTCGGCGATGATCGCTAGTGGGGCGTCATGCCGGAGACAATTCGGATCGGGCGGTCGGGGCTGGAGCCCCTCCTGCAGGGACGGCGGCAAGGTCGGCGGCGAGGCCGGTGAAGTCGAACAGGCTGCGATCCGAAAGTTGCGCGGGGCGCACGTCGGCAAGGCCGCGCGCGATGTTCTCGATGCGTCCGGGGCTCGCGCGCTCCCACTCGGCGAGCATCGCCTTGACGGCCTTGCGCTGGAGTGCCTCCTGCGAGCCGCAGAGGTTGCACGGCATCACGGGGAACGCGCGCGCCGCGGCGTAGCGCGCGATGTCGTCCTCGGCGCAATAGGCGAGCGGCCGGATCACGACGTGGCGTCCGTCGTCGGAGCGCAGCTTCGGCGCCATCGCAGCGATCCGCGCGTGGTGGAAGAGGTTGAGGAACAGCGTCTCGACGAGGTCGTCGCGATGGTGCCCGAGCGCGATCTTCGTGAACCCGCGTGCAGCGGCATGGGCATACAACGCGCCGCGCCGCAGCCGCGAGCACAACCCGCACATCGTGCTCCCCGCTGGAACGACGCGCTTGACGACGCTGTAGGTGTCCTGCTCGACGACGGTGAACGGCACGCCCGTGCGCGCGAGGTAGCGCGGCAGGATCGCGGGATCGTAGCCGGGCTGCTTCTGGTCGAGGTGAACGGCGTGCAGCTCGAACGCCACGGGCGCTGCGTCGCGCAGCGCGATGAGGATGTCGAGCAGCGTGTACGAATCCTTGCCGCCCGAAACGCACACCATGATGCGATCGCCGGCCTCGATCATCGCGAAGTCCGCGATCGCCTGTCCGGCGCGGCGACGCAGGTGCTTCGCGAGGCGTCCGGGATCGTGCGGGTCGTCGGGGTCGGCAGTCATCGGGGCGAGCTCGCGCATGCCGGGACACGCCGGCGACGAAAGTCTAGGGCCGGAAGCGGCGTAAACTCGCGCAAGAGGTCCGCATGATACCGATCGATCCCGCCGACATCGCCCGCAAGCTGGTCGAGCTCAAGGTCGAGCACCGCGACCTCGACGAGATCATCGGGCGGCTCGCGCAGGCGGCCGGGAGCGACCAGCTGCAGCTCGTGCGGCTGAAGAAGCGCAAGCTCCGGATCAAGGACATGATCGCGTATCTCGAAAGTCGCTTGATCCCGGACCTCGACGCCTAGGAGCTGCGCGCATGATCGACCACGTCGGCATCTCCGTCGCGAACTACGAGCGCGCGCGCGCGTTCTACGAGGCGGCGCTCGCCCCGCTCGGCTACACCGTCGTCGTCGATCGCGAGGGCCAGATCGGCTTCGGCCGCGGCGAACGCGCGTACCTTTGGATGAGCCAGACGGCGAATCCGACGCGGCCCGTGCACATCGCGATCGCGGCCCGTTCGCGCGAGGAAGTCCATGCATTCCATCGCGCGGCGCTCGCGGCCGGCGCCGAGGACGAGGGCGCGCCGGCGGTTCGCTACGACGGCGTCAGCGAGTACTTCGGTGCATCGGTGCGCGACGGCGAGGACCGCAAGATCGAGGCGGTGTATCGGAGCTAACGCGCCGGCAGCTCTGCCGGCGCGTCCTTCCGCGGCAGGCCGGTCAGCTTGAGGATCGAGTGCCGCAGCTCGCGCGACAGGATCAGCTTCGCGTCCTTCGCGATGACGCCGAGCGTGTCGGAGAACGCGAGCTTGCCGGCGTCGTCGAGCCAGACGAACTTGCGTTCCTTGAGCGTGTTGATGAACGAACGGAACAGGTTCCGGTCGAAGAACTCGGGCGCGGTGCGCTCGAACAGCAGCGCGAGCCGCTGCGCGGTGAGGTGGCAGAGGTTCTCGAGCTCGGACGCCGACAGCGTGCCGGGCCCGTTGCGCGACAGCAGCGCGACCGCGATGTAGTAGCGCTCGAACGCCTGCGTCAGCATCTGCGAGACGACGCGCAGCTGGAACGCCTCGTCGGTCTGGCCGACGCGCCGGCGCAGCATGCGACCTTCGTTGTCGCTCCTGATGAGGCCCTCGTCGAGGAACACGTCGATCGTCTTCTGGATCCGCTCGCCGTAGGCCTCGGTGCTCCACGGCAGGAACAATTCGTTCTGCAGGAACGGATAGACGAATTCGCCGAGCCGCTCGACCGTGCCGCGGCGCAGGCGCCGGTTGTTGTGGAAGCAGCACGCGACCCACGCCGACGTCGCGAACAGGTGCAGCACGTTGTTGCGGAAGTACGAGAGCATCACCGCGTGCTGCTCGTCGGCCGAAAGCACGTCGCCGAGCGCGTGCTTGCGCCGCGTGATCCAGCCCATGCGCTCGCAGTACGAGACGATCTCGGCAGGCGCGAGCGCCGTCACCGTCACGCGCTCGGCATACGGCACGCGCTCGAGCAACGACTTGGTCAGCGCGAGCGACGCGAGCAGGTCCGATTCGCCGATCGCGTGCTTCGGCGTCGACAGCAGCACGATCGCGAGCAGGTTGATCGGGTTGACGTCGCAGGCCTCGTTGATGTGGACGAGGATCTCGTCGGCGAGCGTCGCGACGGCCGGCGCGAACCACTCGGGCCGCTCCACGCCCGCGGCGATGTCCTCGCGCCACGTCGGCGCGACGAGGTCGAGGTGCTCGGCGAGGAAAATGGGCTCGCCGAAAGACAACGCGACCTTGCCGTACTTGTTGCGCAGGATCCCGAACGTGCGCAGCAGCCCGAGCAGCGACTCCTTCTCCTTCGGGCGGCCCGAGAGCTCGCTCGAATACGAGTCGCCCTCGATCAGCTTCTCGTAGCCGATGTAGACCGGCTGGAACACGACCGGCTTGCGCGATTGCCTGAGGAAGCTGCGCACCGTCATGCCGAGCATGCCCGCGCGCGGCTCGAGCAGCCGTCCCGTGCGCGAGCGCCCGCCCTCGATGAAGTACTCCATCGAGACGCCGCGCGCGAACAGCTGCGAGACGTATTCCGAGAACACTGCGGAGTAGACCGCGTTCGCGCGGAAGCTGCGGCGCAGGAAGAACGCGCCGCCGCGGCGCAGGATCGAGCCGAGCACCGGCAGGTTGAGGTTGATCCCCGCGGCGATGTGCGGCGGCACGATGCCGCTCTGGTAGAGGTGGTACGACAGCAGCAGGTAGTCGATGTGGCTGCGGTGGCACGGCACGTAGATGACCTCGTGCCCCGGCGCGACGCGCTTGACCGTGTCGAAGTGATGCACCGTGATGCCGTCGTAGATCTTGTTCCAGAACGGCGTCAGCACGAACGACAGCGAGCGCACGACCGGATGCGAATAATCCGCCGCGATCTCCCAGGCATACGAGCGCGCGCGATCGCGGGCCTGGTCGAACGTGAGGCTTTCCTTGCTCGCCGACGCCGCGATCGCCTGGCGCACGGCCGGCGCGTTGAGGATCCCGTCGACGACGGTGCGCCGATGCGAAAGATCGGGCCCGATGACCGCGGCGCGGATTCGCGAGAAGTGCGCGCGCAGCACGCGCGCGGCCTTGCGTACGGTGCGCTCGGGCTCGAGCCCTTCGGCCACGACGGCGCGCAGGCTCGTCGCGGGCGAGAAATGCACGATCGTGTCGCGCCCGTTGAACAGGATCGCGAGCAGCCTGCGGAAGCGGCCGACGACGACCCAGTTCTCCGAGAACAGCACGCTGAACCAGCCGGTCGTGCGGGTCGGCGCGCGGCCGACGAAGATCGAGACCGGCACGAGCCGCACCTCGAGCGCGGGATCGGCCGCGACCGCCGCGAGCAGCTGCGACAGGCCTTCCGAATGCGTCGGCGAGCGCGGCCGCCGGAACAAGGCGCCGTCGCGCCGCGACAGCGCGAGCAGCGCGCGGCTCTTGCGCAGGTGGCCGCCGGGCATCGGCAGCAACGGCGGCGGCAGGCCCGCAGCACGGCACGCTTCCTCGAGGATCAGCGCGCTCGATAGCCCGTATCTTTCGAGCATGTAGCACACCGGCGCGCCGTCGGGCGACAACGCCGCGGCCGTGTCGGGCGGCTCGGTCTTGATCTTGAGCCACGGGCGCAGCAGCGCACCGACGAGCCGGTACGGCCACGACGCGCGGGTCGCGTCGATCGGGATCGGGTGGACGGTCACGGCCATCGGCGAGAGCACATCGCAGCGGCGTGGCGCTGCTCCCGGCCCGGGGCCGGGAGCCCGCGCGCGATCAACCTTCGACCGGCTCGGACGACTCTTCCATCGCCTCGCCTTCGTCGCCGATCGAATCGTCGTCGACCTCGGGCTCGTCGGGCTTGTTGAGCTCCTCGATCGTCTGCTTGCCGTACCAGCGGCCGTCGACCTTGACGAGCTCGGTCTCGAACGACATCGGCTGCTCGAACATGACGTAGCTGACGCGCACCTTCGCGTTGTCGCCCTGCTCGGAAACGACTTCGGTCTTGACGGTCTCGAGCGTCTGGTCGAGCGAGAGCCCGTATGCCGCGAGCACGTCCTTTGCGGCGCGATACGCGACGCCGCTCTTCTCCATCGCGGTGTCGAAGTCGAGCGCGCGCGCCTGGTCGAGCGTCTTCAAGTCGAGCTCGCGCGCTGCGGCGACGACCTCGGAGACCGCGCGCTTCGCGAGCTCACGGTCGGTGAACTTGACGGTCTGGATCCACGTCGCGAGCGCGTCGATCGACTTCGCCGCCTCGATCTTCTGCGGGTCGGTCAGCTCCTTGTTGTCCTTGACGCTTTGCTGCAGCAGGCCCTGCCCCATGCCGATCATCATCGGGAGCTGCGGCGCGTATTCCGATTCGAACTTGACGAGCTGCGGCTCGAGCTTCGCCATCAGCTTCGCTTCCGCGTCGGACGCGGTCAGCTCGGCCATCATCGTCTCGAACTCCTTTTTCTCCTGTTCCGTCGGCGGATCCTCGGCGAGCTCCTTCTGCCAGTTCGCGCGCATCTCGTCGAGGTGCGACGGCGGTACCTGGCTCATGACGAGCGCCTTGATGTTGCCGGTCTTGAGATGGCCGACGGCGCTTTCGATCGCGGCTTGCGGCGTCGAGGTCGCCTTGGCCACGGCGGCCGGCGTCGCGACGGCTTCCTCGTCCTTCTTGCACGCGGCGAACAGCGCGACGAACGCCAGCGCCAGCGAGTAGCGCGCGTGATTGCGGAGCAGCATGGGGAATTCCCTCTGGTCGGTCAGGGGGCGATTCTGGTCGCCCGCGAGGCGCGCTGACAAGCGCCGGTCGTTTCGGGTTCGGCGCGAGGGCCCGGAAAAGAAAAAACCCAGCCTCCGAAGCGGTCTGGGTTTGAAGTCCGGCCACAGCCGGAGGGGGAAATCGTTCTTGGGGCGCTAGTTCTTGGGCATTCGCCGTTATTCGTTGAGCAAAGCGTAGCTTAGCTGCTGTACCTAATGCAAGACCTAGAGTTTTAATCTAAGTCATAGATTCAGCTGGCGTTTTGTCGAACCGCCTTACGCGGCCGGGAAAACCTCGGCGATCGTTGCCTGGATCGCCTTCGCGGCGGCCCACGGATCCGACGCATCGCGAATCGGGCGGCCGACGACGATGTAGTCGGCCCCGTTTTCGAATGCCGCGCGCACATCGACGGTGCGCTGCTGGTCGTCGCTGTTCGCAACGGGCCGGATCCCCGGACACACGACGAGCAGGCGCGCGTCGACTTCGGCGCGCAGCGCGGCGACTTCGAGCCCCGAGGAGACGACGCCGTCGCAGCCTGCCGCGAGCGCGGCCTTCGCGCGCGAGAGCACCAGCGCGTGCACGTCGACCTCGAACCCGAGCGCGCGCAGGTCGCCCTCGTCGAGGCTCGTCAGCGCGGTGACGGCGAGCAGCTTCAGCGTGCCCTTCTCCTTCGCGGCCGCGCGCATCATGCCGTCGTTGCCGTGGATCGTCGCGAACTCGACCGGGTAGCGTGCAAGCCCCCGGACCGCCGATGCGACCGTCGCGGGGATGTCGAAGAACTTGAGATCGGCGAACACGCGCTTGCCGCGCGCCGCGAGCGCCTCGATCACGGCGAAGTAGTCGCCGCTCGTCAGGAGCTCCATCCCGACCTTGTAGAACGACACGCATTCGCCGAGCCGGTCGACGAGCGCGAAAGCCTCCGCCCGCGTGGCGAAATCGAGCGCGACGATGAGGCGGTCGCGGGCGGCAATGGACGTGTTGGTCGTGAGCGGCATGCGGTTATCGCGATTCGTGGCCGGCTCGCCGCGCCGGTTGCGGGATCAGTCGTATCGCATCTGCGCGAGCTTGCAACGGCGCGGATCGCTCTCTACGGGGTCCTTGCAGTATTTCGTCGCGGCGCCTTCCCACGAGCCGTAGGCCGGATTCGGCAGCATGAACCAGCGCTCGCCCCACCACGACTCGTGCGGTGCGACCAGCGCCGCGCGCGTCGCGTTGTCGGCGGTCGCACCGCCGAGGAAGTCGCCGAGGTTGTCGCCGATCAGCAGTACGACGCGATGGGTCCGGTCGACCTCGCGGCGCCGGATCGCCTTGTCGCCGGTCCAGCCGCGCGATTCGTCGACGACCATGAGGGTCGCGCCGTCGTGCGGCAGTGGGAAGCCCACCGCGCGCAGGTTGTCGATCGTCGCCTCGCGATCGACCGCGTCGCGGTTCGTGACGTAGAACATCGTGACGCCGGCATCGGCCGCGTGCTTCGCGAACTCGACCGCGCCGGGGAGCGGGCGCGCCTTGCGCTCCTGCACCCACTTCGACCACGTCGCTGGGTCGTATCCCGGCCCGTGGTCACGAACCTGTCGCGCCTGGTACGGCGTGTTGTCGAGCACGGTCTCGCCGACGTCGACGATTACCGCGAGCGGCTCGCGCGGATCATCGTTGCCGCGCTCGGCCGGCACGATCGCGTTCCACTGCAGCTGGTTGCGGGCCGCCGATTCGTAGGTGCTCGAGATCAGCGCGTTCGCCGGCGCCTTCGGATCCGGGTTCATGCTCTCGAGCAGCTCGAGGTGCTCGACCGCGGCGTCGAGCTGGCGCGCCGCGGCGCGACCCGCCTGGCGCGACAGCGCTTCCCATTCGGTCGCGGTCTGCATCCACGCGACCGCGTTGAGGTTGTCGTGCCCGGCGACCGTCGCAGGGGAATCGCTAGCAACCGCGGCGTCGCGGGGTTGCGTCGAGGCGCATGCCGCGAGCGCGAGTGCGGACAGCAGGACGGCGATCGGTCGCATGGCCACCTCGAACACGTGCGGGGCCGCGAGTTTAGCCCAGCGACGCGCGCGGGCACCTACTTCAGGATCTGCGCGAGCCGATCGAGGTGGGAGAGCGCCCGCTCCTTGCGCTCGCTCGCATCTCGCTCGGGATCCTCGCCCTCGCGATGCAGGTCGGCGGCCGGCAGCTCGGCGAGGAACCGGCTCGGCATGCAGCGCAGTCGCTCGCCGAAGCGCTGCTTCGACATCGCGTGGCTCAGCGCGAGATGCTCCTTCGCGCGCGTGATCCCGACGTAGAACAGGCGCCGCT
>DATLNY010000293.1:0-15471 GCA_035536495.1 Candidatus Saccharimonadia bacterium
GCCCAGAAGTCGACGACGACCGGCAGGTCGGTGCGTTGCAGCATCGCATCGAAGCTCGTGCCCGCGAGCGCGACCGGCTGTGCATCGAACAGCGCGCGCTTGCAGCGGCCGCAGACCGGATTCGCGGCGAGGCGCTCCGCCGGCACGCGGTTCTTCGCAAGACACACCGGGCAGGCGACGTGGACAGGTTCGGCCATGCGCCCGACATGCGGTGCCGTCCCCGCGATTGCAAGCGCCGCGCGCGCCGCGTCAGCGCGGGGCGGCGACCGGCCGCACGACGAGCGGCACGTTGCACAGCTCGACGTGCCCGGTCGACACGAGGAACCATTCCTCGCGCCGGATGCGGCGAGACTCGACCAGCGCCGCGAACGCCGGCGTGTCGGTGCGCATCACTTCGAGCTGCGTGCGCTCGGGCTGGGGCACGTCGGCGGCGACCTTGATCGATCGCAGCGGCACGTGCTGCGCCGGCTGCTCGTAGAAGCCGAGCGGACCGGTGCCGCGTGGCAGCGTCGTGAGGCGCTCCATGCCGTGCACGACGCGTCCGACCAGCGTGATGTTGCGGTCGAGGTGGCGCGGCGAGTGGCCGATCACGACGTAGAGCTCCGCGCCGCTGCCCGAATCGGCCGTATTGCCGCGCCCCGCGCCGACCATTGCGTAGCAGTGCGCAAGCCATGCCTCGCCGCGGCGCGGATCGCGGCCCGCGGGAAAGCCCTGCGAGAATCCCGCCTCGGGCGCGTACCCGTCGATCTTCGTCAGCGTGGTGAAGTCGAGGCCCTTCGCCGGCCGCACGAACTCGGGCGGCAGCGCGCGCGCGCCGTGCTTCATCGCGCGCGCTTTCGGTTTGGCGTCGGACGCAGTGTCGTCGGCCTGCGCTTCGGCCTGCTCGTCTTCGGCGTGCGGATCGCCCCACTGCACGACGTAGTTCTCCTGCGCGCGCAGGATCGCGAGCCCGTCGTAATAGCCCTCGCGCGCGAGCGTGCGGATGTTCTCGACGTGCTTCGGAGCGAACGACGGCGCAAGCTCGATCACGACGCGGCCGCTGTCGAGCTCGAGGTACAGCGTGCGCTCGGGATCGAGCGCGCGCCAGTCGCCCGGCTTCGTCGCCGCGATGACCTCCGCGGTCGTTGGGGGCTTCGCGGCGGCCGCGGGCGCTGGCGACTGCAGCGGGGAAAGCACGGTCAGCAGCAGCACGGTCCCGAGCCCGAGCATGGTTCACCCGATCGTTTCGACGCCGGCGACGAGAATAAGCGGCGCCGGAATTTCATGCACGGGGAAAATGCGCGTCCGGAAAACCGGCAGGTGCGACGCGGATTTAACGTCGACCCCGCGTCTGGTGTCCCGCGGCGTCAGCAGTGGGCGCGGTTGACACGAACCTAACGTGGCACATGCCCTGCAACCCGAGCCGGTCGCGGAGCCCGGCTCCGCCCAATCGGTCACACCGGAGAAAAACAGATGAAAAAGCTCGATCTTTCTGCCCTCGCCGCGGCGCTCGTCCTCGCATCGACCGCCTACGCGGGCGAAGGCAACAAGAAGCCGGTTGCACCGGCCACGACGCCGATCGGCACGACTGCGCCGCTCCCCGCCAAGCACGGCCAGGCCGTGAGTCGGGTCGCGCACGCAACGCGCGACGGCCAGGCCGTCAGCACGATGGCCCACTCGATTCGCGACTTCAAGCGCCTCGACATCGACAGGGACGGCTTCGTGACCCAGGCCGACGTGCAGACCGACGCGGCGCTGACGTCGCAGTTCAAAAACTGGGACGACGACAAGGACACCAAGCTGTCGCAGGCCGAGTTCGACGCGTACATCGCCTCGGGCGTGCTCCCGGACGAGGACGACGAGATCGACGACGACGAGTAATCACGGCGGCATCGACCGCAGCAATCGGAGGCGGGCCGCGAGGCCCGCCTTTTTTCATGCGCGAAGTCGGGCGCGCGTGGCGTCGAGCATCTGCTCGAGCTCGTCGAGGCCGATCGGCTTGGAGAAGTGGCGGTCGAAACCGGCTTCGGCCGCGAGCCGCCGGTCCTCCGGCCGGCCCCAGCCGCTGAGCGCGACGATGTGGACGCTGCGCGACGCGGGATTCGCGCGGATCGCGCGCGCGACGTCGAAGCCGTCCATGCCGGGCAGCCCGATATCGAGGATCACGAGATCCGCTGCGAAATCCGCGAGCGCCTCGAGCGCGGCGTTGCCGTCGAACGCGACGCGCGGCACCTGGCCGAGCACTTCGAGCGCGGACGCGAGCACTTCCGCAGCCGACCGATTGTCGTCCACGATCAGCACTTTCAACGCGGGCTGTGCGGGCTTTTCGGGATCGGGAAGCATCGGCGCCGCGAGCTTAGCGCGCCGCGCCCCGGATGTGTGCGATACCGGACCGAGGGCGCCACGTGCGGCGTTATGATCGTGCCGGGTCCACCACCGGGGCACACGATGGCATCCGTATACGACTTCAGCGCGAAGACGCTGGCGGGCGCAGAGCAGCCGCTGACCGACTACCGCGGCAAGCCGCTGCTGATCGTCAACGTCGCGTCGAAATGCGGGTTCACGCCCCAGTACGAAGGCCTCGAGGCGATGTACCGCCGGCATCGCGAACAGGGCCTCGTCGTGCTCGGTTTCCCGTGCGACCAGTTCGGTCACCAGGAGCCCGGCGACGCCGACGAGATCCGCAACTTCTGCGCGCTGAACTACGAGGTCTCGTTCCCGATGTTCGAGAAGGTCGAAGTCAACGGCACCGACGCGCACCCCCTCTACCGGCACCTCAAGAAGGAAGCGAAGGGACTGCTCGGCAGCGAGGCGATCAAGTGGAACTTCACGAAGTTCCTGGTCGACCGCGACGGCAAGGTCGTGCGCCGCTACGCGCCGACCGATACGCCGGCGAGCATCGAGAAGGATCTCGGCAAGGTCATGTAAAGGGTTGCGCGACAGGCGAAGTTCATCGCGCGCGCACGACACTGCGCACCCCTTGATCGAGGTGCGACCCATGGCGAACACGATGATCGGCTCGGCCCGTACGCTCGCACTGCTCGCGATCTTCGTCGTGGGCGCGGCAGCCGCGGCGCCCACGTCCGATGCGAGCGCGGAGATCGACCATCTGCGCGAATATCTTTCAGGCTCGGGCTGCGAGTTCGAGCGCAACGGCAAGTGGCACGATGCGGCGAGCGCGCGCAAGCACATCGACCGGAAGTATCGCTACCTGCTCGATCGCGACCAAATCACGAGCGCCGAGCAGTTCATCGAGCGGGCCGCGTCGCGCAGCAGCACGTCGGGCAAGGGATATCGCGTGCGCTGCGGCAGTGGCGCGCCGGTCGAAGCGGCACGGTGGTTGGGTCAGGAACTGACGCGCCATCGCGGTACCTGACCGCGCACGACGCGGCCAATACGAGATGCAGCCCTCTCCCCCGCGTCGGCAGGGGAGAGGGTGCACCGGCGCGACCGCCTGTGGTCGGCGCGCCGGGGGAAGCGCCTAGCCTCAGAGCCGGCCGGTCAGGAACAGGATCAGCACGACGACGAGGATGAGGCCGATCACGCCACTCGGCGCATAGCCCCAGCTGCGGCTGTGAGGCCACGTGGGGATGGCGCCGATCAGGATGATCACGAGCACGATCAGAAGGATCAGGGAAAGAGACATCGGTTCCTCCGGGTGGTTCAGCCATGCACGCCGTGGGACGGGCCTCGCGGAGTGAGCAACCCGCGTGCCAGCGGCCTCTGCCGCTGCGAGCCGACAGGAAACATCCGGATTCCACGCGGTTTTTATCGCGCCCGTCGAACCTGTCCGGGTGCGTTAAGCCCGATCGACCTCTGCCGTCGTGCGATTCGCAACGACGCCCGCCTCGGCGAGTGTCGGCCGCAAGGCATCGCGCGCGACCTCCGCCGCGACGGGCGCCTTTGCCGCTTCGGGCAGCAGGCCGATCGACGCGGCGTGCGCTGCGATCTCGCGACTGTCGCGCACGCGCAGGACCGGTACGCCGAGCGGCGCGACCGCGCCAAGATGCTCGTCGGCGCGCGTGTCGTACCGCGACGCGAGCTCCGGATCGACGTCGCGGATGTAGATCGCGCGCACGCGGCCGGGGAACTCGCGCGCGGCACTCGCGTAGAGCATCGGGTCGTGCTGGCCGGAATCGCCGATCAACACCCACGACAGCTTCGGGAACTCGCCGAACAGGCCCCGGATCGCGTCGAGCTTGTGGCCGTGGCCGCGCGACTTCAGGAACTTGTCGGCATCGAAGCCGAGGTCGCGCAGGAAGATCGGTCCGTGCGGCAGCCCGTTGAGCGTCATGAACTCGTCGAGCAGGTCGTAGAGGTTCCACGGCGAGCTCGAGACGTAGAAGATCGGATGCGTCGCGGTCTCGCGCCGGCCGCGCTGCAGCGCGGCGTAGAGCTCCGCGGCGCCCTCGAGCGGCTTGCGCGTGCGCGCGTTGCGCACGAGCGAAAGTTTCAACGCGGTCTGCCAGCGCGTGATGCTGCTTTCGAGCACGGTGTCGTCGATGTCGGAGACGATGCCGATCTCGGCGTCGCGCGGCACGACCATCACCGGCTGGCGCGTCGACAGCGAGCCGTCGGCGAGCGCGACTTCGGCCTCCTGCCAGAGCGGGCCGGTGACGCCGTCCGGCAGCTCGATCCGTGCGCGGTAGTAGCCCTCGTCGTCGGTCCGCGCCGTCACCATGACGCCGCCGAAACGGCAGTGCAGCTCGACCTCGGGCAGCTCGTGCGTCGCGAATCGGCGGAACGTCCCGTGCAGGTTGGTCCACCACGGATCGTCCGCGAGCGGGCTGCCGAGCGGCGCATGCGCCAGCACGCGTCCGCTCAAGGTCACGCCGCCGGCGTTCGCGAAGGCGCGATAGGCCGCGATGTGCTTCGGCGGCGCGCGGCGGCGTCGTTGCGCGTAACCCGTGCGCTCGGCACGCGCGATGAGCGCGAGCGTCGCGCGGTGCCACCAGGCGATCGATCGTTCGCGCGCGTCACTCATCGGTGCATCGTCGAAGGCGCCGGGGCGCCGATCATCGCAGCACCGGCCTAGTGCGTGCGGCGCCCGCGCTCCGCGCGCAGCCACGCAGCGCGCGCAGCGGGCAAGGCGCGCTCCCAATCGAGATCGGCATGGTGCTTCACGCGCTCGAGCCGGCTTCGTATCCCCGCCGCGAGCGAATCGAACGGCGTGCCCGGCTCGGCGCGCGCGGCTTCGAACGCGATGCGGTACGCGGGCGCGTAGAAATCGTAGCTGCGGCCGGGCTCGTAGTAGGGCTGGAACAGGTACTGCGCGCGCCAATAGCGCGATTCGGTTTCCCATTCGCGCTCGGCGGATCCCGCGTCATGGCGCATCGACTCGGTGGACGGCGTCGCGAAACCGCGGGACATGGCCGCTCTCCTTGGCTCGGTGGCCCCCGATCGCGGCGTTCGGGCTGGCCCGGCTTTGATCCCGGACCCGCCCGAGCCGCGGCCCGGGTGGGTTGACGGATTCAAGCAAACGTCGAGCCAGCCCACACGGACCTGAGCGGGCTCAGTCGGCTTCGTCGTCCTGCGCCTCGGCGTCGTCGGCGTCGTCAGTCGTGCTGGCGACCGCCGCCGTCTCGCCGGCACCGTATGCGTCGAACTCGGTCGGTGAAAGCTTCGCGTCGCGATCGGTGTCGTACGTCGCGAACCCGTCATAGAGCGCGTGCGCGCTCGGCAGCTCGACCCTGGTCAGCACGCCGTCGGCGTTCTTGTCGAGCGCGGCGAAGGTCGGATAGGCCGCAAGCAGGTAGCGGTCGAAATCGCTGCGCGCGATTCGCGCGTCGTCGTCGGTGTCGTACTCGGACCAGGACGTCGTGAGCGCGTGGCCGGCCGGCAGCTCGGTCCTCGCGATGAAGCCGTCACGATCGGTATCGAACTCGGAGAACGACGGCCGTAGCGTCAGCGTGTAGCGGTCGAAGTCCGCGCGCGCGATTCGCGCGTCGTTGTCGGTGTCGTACTTCGCCCACACGCCGATCAGCGCGTCGTCGGCGGGGACTTCGGTGCGCGCGATGAAGCCGTCGCGATCGGCGTCGAACCGGTCGAACGTCGGGCGCATTGTCGTCGCCGCGGTCGTCTCGACGCTGGTCGATCCCGTGCCGGTCGCAGTGGCGGCCGGCCGAGAATGCGATGCCACCGGCTCGCTCTCGAAGCTCGAGGCGGTCGCACCTTCCGTCGTTGCCTGCGCGGTATTGCCGTCGGCCGTCGACGAGCTCGGCGTCGGGGTCGCTGCGGGGACGGTGGTCTGGCCTTCGCCGGCGCTCGCCGTGGCCGACAGCGCGAGCAGCACGGCGACGCTCAATGCAGTCATCGATCCGTATTTCATGGGAAGTGTCCTCGTGAGTTGATGCGATTCCGCGGGCGCAGTCGAGCCCGCCGGAAGGTCGATTGCCCGCCATCGGGTGCAGAGCGCGTGCCACCGATTCCGCACCGCACGGCGGCGGCGCCGGCCCGTCGCGCACGTCCTGCGGCAGCAATTGCAAGAAAGTCGGGCGCAGCAGGGTCGATCCCGCCGCAAGGCGAGCGGAGCCATTGACCGTCGCGGCGCGACGCCCATACGCTGCACTGGGACATGGGGGATGCGGATGCGGGTCACGTTCGAGCTCGAGCCCTGCGACATCGAGCGGTTCCACGAGGCGCGCGTGCGCGCGCACGACATGGCTCGCTGTGCAGACGAGTCCGACATCGTCGCGGCCGCGAAGCAGGCGCTCGACGCGCTCACGATCGGTGCGGCACCGGGCTACGTGCGCAAGCGCATCGTGATGGTGCAGCGGCTGATCCTGATGCTCGAGGACGAGTCCTGGGCGCTGCCCAAGGCCGAGCGCGAAGACGTGGCAGAGACGCTCGTCTATTTCAGCGACCCGGAGGACATGATCCCGGACGATCTCTCGGTGATCGGGCTGCTCGACGACGCGATCATGCTCGAGCTGCTGCTCAAGCGGATGCGACACGTGCTGCAGGCCTACGACGAGTTCTGCGCGCGTCGGGCCCTGCTGCGCGCGGGCGCCGACGGTCGCGTCGAACAGGCGAGCGCGCTCGCACGACGACGCGCGACGCTGCAGGACCGCATGCGGCGCCGCGCGCGTCGGGGCGAGCTCGCCGCGTTGTGACGCGCTCGCCGCTGCGGCGCGCATACCCCGGCTCCGTGCCGCCCGTGCGCCGGCGCGAGCTCGCGGCGTGGGCGAGCTACGACTTCGCCAATTCGGGCTACACGACCGTCGTGATCACGGCGGTGTTCAACGCGTATTTCGTCGGCGTCGTCGCGAACGGGCGCGACTGGGCGACGCTCGCCTGGACGATCGCGCTGTCGGTCTCGTACCTGCTCGTGATCGTCAGCGCGCCGCTGCTCGGTGCTTACGTCGACCTGACGGCGCGCAGGAAGCTCGCGCTCGCGGCGAGCACGGCGCTGTGCGTCGTGTCGACCGCGGCGCTCGCCGCGTGCGGGCGCGACGACGTCGCGCTCGCGGTCACGCTCCTGATCGTCTCGAACTTCGCGTTCTCGACCGGCGAGAACCTCATTGCGTCGTTCCTGCCGGAGCTCGCGCACGACGAGGCACTCGGGCGGCTGTCCGGCTACGGCTGGGCGTTGGGCTACATCGGCGGGCTGCTGACGCTCGCGCTCGCGCTCGCGCTGATCCAGGGCGGCGGCGATGCGCCCGCCGAGCAGACCGTTCCGCCCGTGCTGATCGCAACGGCGCTCGTGTTCGCGCTCGCGGCGCTGCCGAGCCTGCTGCTGTTGCGCGAGCGCGGGCGCGCGCAGCCGTTGCCGGTCGCGCGGCGCGAAGCGTTTTCGCTGGCTCGGGCGCGCATCACCGATGCGCTGACATCGGGCCGGGACTTCGTCGACCTGCGCCGCCTGCTCTGGTGCATCGTCGCGTACCAGGCGGGTGTCGGCACGGTCATCACGCTCGCGGCGGTGTACACGCAGCAGGCGCTCGGCTTCTCGATGTCGGACAGCATCCGGCTGATCCTCGTCGTCAACGTGACGGCCGCCGTCGGGGCGTTCGGCTTCGGTTTCGTGCAGGACCGGCTCGGCCACCGCGCGACGCTCGCGGTCACGCTCGTCGGATGGCTCGCGGCGATCCTGCTGCTGTGGTGGTCGAGCGAGCGTGCCATGGTATGGATCGCCGCGAATCTCGCCGGGCTCTGCCTCGGCGCTTCGCAGGCTGCGGGCCGCGCGTTCGTCGCGTACCTGTGCCCCGACGATCGCGAGGGCGAGATCTTCGGGCTATGGGGGCTCGCGGTGAAGCTCGCGATGATCGTCGGGACGCTGACCTACGGGCTGGTCTCCTGGGGCACCGGTGGCGACCATCGCACCGCGATCCTCGTCAACGCGCTCTACTTCGTCGCGGGGCTCGTGCTGCTCGCGCGGATCGACCCCGTGCGCGGTCGCGCGGCGGCCGTCCGTACGGCGCATCCTGCTTGACGGGGCAGGTTCGACTCGCGCGTGGGCACGACGCGCCGGCGCTGTCGGAGCTGATGCGCCGATTGTTCCTTCAGGCGTACGCGCATTCGGCCGATGCCGGCAACGTCGCGCGGTTGCTCGAAGAAAGCCATCACCCGGAGCGGCAGGCGCGCGAGATTGCCGACAAGTCGCTGGCGACGCTGATCGTCGAGCACGACGGCGTGTTGTCGGGCTACGCGCAGCTGCGCTATCGCGCGCCGCCACCGGTCGCGCTGCCCGCAGCGCACGCCGCGCAGCTGTGGCGGCTCTATCTCGATGCGCACCTGCACGGGAGCGGTACCGGCCGCGCGCTGGTCGACGACGTCGTGCAGCGCGCGGCCGCAAGCGGCGCCGACGCCCTGTGGCTGTCGGTCTGGCAGCAGGCGCCGCGCGCGATGCGCTTTTACGAGAAATGCGGGTTTCGCACCGCCGGCACGACCGTGTTCATGGTCGGCGAGCATCCGACCGACGACTGGGTCATGTGGCGGAAGCTGGCGACCACTGGTCAACGCGCCAGCCGGTAACCGAGCCACGCCGACGGCAGCGGCAGCAGCACGCTCCCGATCGCGATCCACCACGGATGCGGGAGCATCACGAGGTTCGCGACGACGAGCAGCAGCATCACGACGCCGATCGACATCGCGGCGCTGAGGCGATGCTCTCTTGCGATCGCCGCGGCCGTGCACGCGCCGAGCGCCGCACCGGCGACCCAGCCGACGAGCACCGCGGCGAGTGCGGCGGGCGACAACAGCTCCATGACGCGCCGCAGCTGTTCCGGGTCGCCGTAGTCGACGCCGGGAGGCGGCGGGAACAGTGCGTGGCCCGCGGCCTCGAGGGCGGCGATGACGACGAGCATCACGACGAGCCCTGCGAACACCCCGAGCAGCGTGCGAGCCATCGTTTCGGCACCGGTCCGGACGGGGCGCGATGCTACGCTACGCGCCCTTTTTTGCGTAGCAGTCGGATGAAAGCCAGCCAGAACAGTGTCGTCTCGTTCCACTACACCGTCGTCGAGGCGAGCGAGAACGTGCCGGTCGACAGCTCGCGCGAACGCGGCGAGCCGCTCGCCGTGCTGATCGGCCACGGCGGCCTCATCCCCGGCGTCGAGCGTGCGCTCGAGGGCCACGAGCCGGGCGACCGGTTCGAAGTCGAGGTCGCGCCGCGTGATGCGTACGGCGACTACCGCGAGGGACAGACCCAGCGCGTGCCGAAGAAGTACTTCCGCGATGGCGACCGCCTGCGCCCGGGCATGCAGACCACGTTGCGCTCGGGCGAGGGCACGCGCGTCGTCACGATCCTCAAGGTCGGGTCGAGCGTCATCGACATCGACCTCAACCACCCGCTCGCGGGGCGCACGCTGAAGTTCGACATCGAGATCGTCGACGTGCGCGAGGCGAGCGACGAGGAGCGCGCGCACGGGCACGTGCACGGCGCCGGTGGGCACGCGCACTGAGCAACCGCTCAGTTCGCCGGTTCAGCCGACGGTAACGCGAGGGGGCCTACAAGGGAGCGTCGCGGGCGCGCGGGCAGCCTCAATTCCGGAGGATTGCCGAATGAAATCACTCAAATGGGCCGTGGGGGCAGCGCTCGCGCTTGCGCTGCTGCCCGCTGCTGCGCAGAACGAAGGGCCCGGCGATGCCTTCGCCTCGATCGACCGTACCGCGGATGGAAGCATCGACTGGGACGAGTTCCGCAACCGCATGGCGTCCCTGTTCCATGACATGGACAAGGATAACGACAGGATCCTGCGCGGCACCGAGAACTTCCCCGTCTACGACGCGACTGGCACGCTGTTGCCGTCCCAGGACGTCACGTCCGACCAGTTCATGACGGCCGCCGAGACCGCGTTCATGATGGCCGATGCCGATGGCAACGGCTCCCTTTCGCGTGATGAAGCCGGCATGCCGGCTCGCTGACCCGAGGATCCCATCATGAAAACGATCATCCGTTCCGTCGCCGCGGCCGTGTTTGCCGGTGGCGTGTTGTTGTCCGGCGTCGCAGCCGCCCAGCGGCCTGCCGAAGCCGTCGTGATCCGCTGCGGCGCGAACCGCGGCATGGAAGCGTTCTGTCCGGCCGACGTGCGCCAGGGCGTCACGCTCGTGCGCCAGCTCTCGCGCGCGGGCTGCTGGAAAGGCTCGACCTGGGGCACGAACCGTCGCGGCATCTGGGTCGCGAACGGCTGCCGGGCCGACTTCGCCGTCGCGCAGCCGTACGCGGTGCGTCGCGAGGTATACGGCCGGGCGCCGGTCGTCGTGGCTGGCAGCCGGGGAGGCGGTGTCGATCGCAACGCTGCGCTCGCGCTCGGCCTGCTCGGCATCACGGCGATCGCCTCGAATCGCAACTGGGCCGACGACGATCGCTACGCGTACGTCGATCAGTACGACATCTACGATCGCTACGATCGCTATCACGATCAGTACTGGACCCCGTACGAGCGCGATCGTCCGACCCTGATCCGCTGCGAGTCGATCGACCACGGCTTCGAGACCTGTCCGGTCGATGCGCGTCGCGGTGTCGAGATCTATCGCCAGATCAGCCGCACGCCGTGCCGGTTCCGCACGAACTGGGGCTACGACGCACGTGGCGTCTGGGTCGACGAGGGTTGCGCCGCCGAGTTCGTCGTGCGTCGCTGAGTCTTTCGTTCCCGTGTAACGACGGCGCCGCGCGAGCGGCGCCGTTTTTCTTTGGGGAGCCGCCCGAGGTTTGCGCAGCCGCACGCTGCGCTGCGATGCTTGCCGCCGGTCCATTGGAGGCAAGCCCGCATGCGCACGTGCACGAGCCTGGCGATCCTGGTCCTCCTCGCGAGCTGCAGCGCGGCGCCGAGCCGCGACGCCGGCCCCGAATACGACGTCGTGATCGCGGGCGGCATGCTCTACGACGGCACCGGCGCCGCGCCACGTCGCGCGGACGTCGGATTGCGAGGCGATCGCGTCGCGGCGGTCGGCGATCTCGCGCGGGCCCGCGCAGCAAGGACCGTCGATGCATCGGGCAAGGCGGTCGCACCGGGCTTCATCAACGTGCTGTCGTGGGCGACGGAATCGCTGATCGCCGACGGCCGCGCGATGAGCGACATCCGGCAGGGCGTCACGCTCGAGATCTTCGGCGAGGGCTGGTCGATGGGGCCGCTGACGCCGGCGATGAAGGCCGAGACCGTGCGCCAGCAGGGCGACATCAAGTTCGCGGTCGAATGGACGACGCTCGGCCAATACCTCGACTGGCTCGTCGCGCGCGGGATCTCGCCGAACATCGCGTCGTTCGTCGGGGCGACGACCGTGCGGATCCACGAGCTCGGCTACGAGAACCGCACGCCGACCGACGCCGAGATCGAGCGCATGCGCGAGCTCGTGCGTGCCGCGATGCGCGAGGGTGCGCTCGGCGTCGGCTCGTCGCTGATCTACGCCCCGGCGTTCTACGCGGAAACCGCCGAGCTCGTCGCGCTCGCCGACGCCGCGGCGGAGTCCGGCGGCGGATACATATCCCACATGCGCAGCGAGGCGAACCGGCTGCTCGAGGCGGTCGAGGAATTGAAGACGATCGCGCGCGCGTCCGACGTCCACGCCGAGGCGTATCACCTGAAAGCCGCGGGCGAGGCGAACTGGCCGAAGATGCGCGAAGCGATCGCCGCGATCAACGCGGCGCGCGCCGACGGGCTGCGCGTCAGCGCGAACATGTACACCTACACGGCCGGCGCGACGGGCCTCAACGCCGCGATGCCGCCGTGGGTGCAGGAGGGCGGGCAGGAGGCGTGGATCGCACGGCTGAAGGACCCCGCGACGCGCGCGAAGGTCGTTGCCGAAATGCGCACGCCGACCGATGCGTGGGAGAACCTCTATTCGCTGGCGGGCTCGCCCGAGCGGGTCAAGTTCATCGGCTTCAAGAGCGGGAAGCTCAAGCCGCTGACGGGCAGGACGCTCGCCGAAGTGATGGCGATGCGCGGCACGAACGCCGAGGACACGATGATCGACCTCGTGATCGAGGACGGCTCGCGCGTCGACACGGCGTACTTCCTGATGAGCGAGGAGAACGTCAGGCTCGGCATCGCACAGCCATGGGTCAGCTTCGGATCGGACGCCGAGGCGTCGGCGCCGGAAGGCGTGTTCCTGAAGTCGAGCACGCACCCGCGCGCTTACGGGAACTTCGCCCGGCTGCTCGGGCACTACGCCCGCGACGAGTCCGTACTGACGCTCGAGGATGCGGTCCGCCGCCTCACGCAGCTGCCGGCGCGGAACTGGAAGCTCGAGGGCCGAGGCTGCCTCGAGCCCGGCTGCTACGCCGACGTCGTCGTGTTCGACGCCGCGCGCATCGCGGACCATGCAACATTCGACGCGCCGATGCAGTACGCGACCGGCGTCGAGCATGTTTTCGTCAACGGCGAGCAGGTCCTGCTGAACGGTAAGCACACCGGCGCGAAGCCCGGGCGCGTCGTGCGCGGCCCGGGATGGCGGGTGGGCGGGTTCGAGTCGCGCTGAGCCCGCCGCGCGGCAAGATCCTTGCAACGGGTTTCGGCATGAACGAGCAAGCGAAAACCCCGAAAGTCGAGCGCAAGCTGGATCGTGCCGTCGAGGCGACGTTCCCGGCGAGCGATCCCGTAGCACTCGGCCAGGGCGTCACGCCCGCGGTCGCGGACTACTCGCGCCGCCGCCCGCCGCGCAAGCGCTGACGAATCGGTTCGACGCGATGCGCCGCCGCGGGGTCCCGCGGGGGGCTTCGCGTCCTAACATTCGCGGCGTGAGCCTCGATCCGGACACCGCGCCTTCGCACTGGCGCGACGTTTATCGTCGCGTCCCGCCTGACGCCGTCAGCTGGTTCCGGCCGCGACTCGACGTGTCGCTCGAGCTGCTAGCGCACGCAGGGTTCGGTGCGGGCAGCACGATCATCGACGTCGGAGGCGGCGCGTCGACGCTCGTCGACGACTGCCTCGCGCTCGGCGCGTCGCACGTCACCGTCGTCGACCTCGCCGACGAGGCCCTTGCGATCGCGCGGCAACGCGTCGGCGACGACCCACGCGTGACCTGGCGCATCGGTGACATCCTTGCGCAACCCGCGCCCGATCACCACGACTACTGGCACGATCGCGCGGTGCTGCACTTCCTCGACGACGACGCGGCCGCGGCCTATGCGCGCAACGCCGCGCTCGCGCTTTCGACCGGCGCGCACGCGGTGATCGCGGGCTTCGCGCCCGACGGACCCCCGCGATGCAGCGGGCTGCCGGTCGTGCGGCGCGACGCCGCAGCGATCGCTGAAGTGCTCGGAGACGCGTTCGAGCTGGTCGATACCCGCGCCGAGCTTCACCGGACGCCGGGCGGCGCGGCGCAGTCGTTCGCGTACGCGCTGTTGCGCCGGCGCTGAGCCGGCGCACCCGCGACACTGCCTTCGCTTAACATCGCGTCCATGCAGACACGCAACGCGGACGTGCTCGTGCTCGGCGGCGGGGTGATCGGGCTTGCGTGCGCGCTCGAGCTCGTGAAGGCCGGCCGCGCGGTGACGGTGCTCGAGAAGGGCGAGATCGGGCGCGGCGCGTCGTACGGCAACTGCGGCACGATCACGCCGAGCCACGCGACGCCGCTTGCGATGCCGGGCATGGTGCTGAAGGCGCTCGGGTACATGATGAAGCCCGACGCGCCGCTCTATCTCAAGCCGCGCGTCGATCTCGCGCTGTTCGCGTGGCTCGTGCGTTTCTCGCAACGCTGCAACTGGCGCGACTTCCGCGCCGTGACGCGGATCAAGGGCGAGCTGCTGCAGCGCTCGCGCGAGCGGCTCGCGGCGCTCGTGCAGGAGGAGCAGCTCGCGTGCGAGTTCGAGGAGAACGGCACGCTCTACGTCTATCGCGACGAGCGCGAGCTCGCCGCGGGCCGCTGGCTCATCGACGCGCTGACCGAGGTCGGGATCGCGATCGAGCAGGTCGACGGCAACCGCGCGCGCGCGATGGAGCCCGCGCTCAACGAGAGCATCGTCGGCGCACACTGGAATCCCGGCGATGCCCACCTCCGCCCCGACGCCTACGTCGCGGAGCTCGCGCGTCGCGTGCGCGAGCTCGGCGGCACGATCGAGACCGGTTGCGAGGTCCGCTCGATGCGCGTCGGCGCAACCCCCGTCGTCGAGACCTCCAGCGGCGCGTACTCGGCCCGCACGACCGTCGTCGCGCTCGGCGCGTGGTCGCCGCGGCTCGCGCGCGCGCTCGGCGTCGCGATGCCGGTGCAGCCGGGCAAGGGCTATTCGATGACATTCGATCGCCCCGCGCTGTGCCCGCGGGTGCCGGTCGTGCTGAAGGAGCGCAGCGTCTGCGTCACGGCGTGGTCGAGCGGGTTCCGGCTCGGCAGCACGATGGAGTTCTCCGGCTACGACGAATCGCTCAATCGCGTGCGGCTCGACGCGCTGACGCGTGGCGCGCGCGACTACCTGCGCGAGGTGCCCACCGAGGTGCGCGAGGAATGGTACGGCTGGCGCCCGATGACGTACGACGACCTGCCGATCATCGGGGCTTCGCCGCGCCATCCGAACGTCGTGCTAGCCACCGGGCACGGCATGCTCGGTGTCAGCATGTCGGCGATCACCGGCGTCCTCGTCCGCGAGATCGTCACGGGCCGACCGACCTCGCTCGACATCACCCCGTTCTCTCCCGCACGATTCGCGTGATCACTTCCACGACCGAGGCTCAGATGCGCGCATTTGCCGTGCTGTCCGTGCTGCTCGCAGCGAACGCGCTCGCGCACGATCCCGCGCCGCGGCCGCCCGATCCCGGCCAGGTCTCGTTCGAGTTCGGCCTCGAGATCCCGCTGCGCGACGGCGTCAAGCTGCACGCGACGAAATACTCGCCGCGCGGGCACGCAGCGCCGCTGCCGTGCGTGTTCACGCTGACGCCGTACGTCGCGCAGAGCTACCACGATCGCGGGCTGTACTTCGGCGCGAACGGCTACGTGTTCCTGACAGTCGACGCGCGTGGCCGCGGCAACTCGGGCGGCGAGTTCACGCCGCTGCTGCAGGAGGCCGAGGACGCGCACGACGTCGTCGAGTGGCTCGCGACGCAGCCGTACTGCAACGGGAAA